>CAZTOM010000021.1:0-5064 GCA_964615555.1 uncultured Actinomycetaceae bacterium | reverse complement strand
CGCATCTCCGCTGCCATGTCCGCGTGAGGCGGTGCTACTCCTCCTCGGGGATCATCTCGATCGCGCCGCAGGGGCACTCGGTGACGCACATGGCGCAGCCCTTGCAGTAGTCGTACTTGAACTCGTAGCTGCCGGGCTCGAACTTGGTGATCGCGTTGTCCGGGCACACGCCGAAGCAGTTGTCGCAGCCGAAGCAGTTGCCGCAGCTCATGCAGCGGCGGGCCTCGAACTTCGCGGACTCCTCGTCCAGCCCGGCCACCACCTCATCGAACGTACTGGCGCGCCGGGCGCCCTCGAGGCGCTCGCGGTACTGGCGCGGGGCGTCCGCGTAGTACCAGGTGTTGAGCTTCTCGAACGTGGCGAGCGGCCGCTTGGGCGCCGGCACGTAGGGGGTGCCCCGGAGGTAGCCGTCGATGTAGCGGGCGGCCTTCTTGCCGTGGCCCACCGCCACGGTGACGGTGCGCTCTGAGGGCACCATGTCACCTCCGGCGAACACGCCCTCGTGGCCGGTCATCATGGAGGAGTCCACCTTGACCACGCCGTCCTCGATCTCCACGTCCGGGTCCTCCTCCAGCAGGGAGAGGTCCGCGTCCTGGCCGAGCGCGAGCACCAAGGAGTCGGCCTCGAGCTCCTCGAACTCGCCGGTGGGCTGGGGGAAGCCGGTCTCGTCGAGGGCCATCTTCTCCACCATCATCTTGCCCTCGTCCACGTGCTTGATCGTGGAGAGCCAGCGCATCATGATGCCCTCCTCCTCGGCCTCGGTGACCTCGGAGTCGTGGGCGGGCATGCGGTCGCGGGTACGCCGGTAGACGATGATCGCCTCCTCGGCGCCCAGCCGCTTGGCGGTGCGGGCCGCGTCGATGGCGGTGTTACCGCCGCCGTAGATGACCACGCGGCGTCCCAGCATGGGCTGCTCGCCCGTCTCCACATCGCGCAGCATCTCGATGGCGTCCATGATCTTCGCCGACTCGCCGGCCGGGATGTAGGCCCGCTTGCCGATGTGGGCGCCCACCGCGAGGAACACGGCATCGAACTCGGCGCGCGCGTCCGCGAGCGATTCCACCTTGGAGTTCAGCTCCACGCTCACGCCCATGTCCGTGATCCGCTTCATCTCCGCGTCCAGGATCTCCCGCGGCAGGCGGTAGGCGGGGATGCCGAAGCGCATCATCCCGCCAATCATCGGGCCCGCCTCACGCACGGTCACCTGGTGGCCGAGCCGGCGCAGGTGGTAGGCGGCGGACATGCCGGAGGGCCCGGCACCCACGATGAGCACGCGCTTTCCGGACTCCTTCTCCGCAGCCGGCGCCTCGAAGGACCAGCCCTCCTCGATGGCCTTGTCACCCAGGAAGCGCTCCACGGAGTTGATGCCCACGGCCTCGTCCACCTGGACGCGGTTGCAGGCCGTCTCGCACGGGTGGTAGCAGACCCGGCCCATGATCGCGGGGAACGGGTTGTTGGCCACGAGCGAGCGCCACGCCCCCTCGTAGTCGCCCTCCTCCGCGCGGTACAGCCAGCCCTGCACGTCCTCCCCGGCGGGGCACGCCTGGTTGCACGGCGGCAGGTTGCTCACGTAGATGGGCCGCTCGGTCCTCCACGAACCCGTCTGGTTCGCGAGCGAGGAGCCCACGTCCAGGGTGATTGCGAATGGCTTGGTGCTCACTGCTCGTCTCCTTCCGGGGCGTTCTCCAGCGCATCGACGACGGCGCCACCTGCGTCAGCCACGTCGCCCCCTCCCTCGGGTTCCGCCACGACGGCGGGGTCTGCCGGGGCGGGCGCGGGCGGGCTCCCCGCGGCGCGGGTTCCCTTGGGCCCACGATCCAGGTGGGCGGCCTCCTCGAAGGGCTTCTTCTTGGACAGCTCCGGCTGCCCGGTGGCGGATGCCATGGCCGAGGCGGCGCCGGTGTCACCGCCCTCGGGGATTTCGCCCGTC
The DNA here is from genome assembly GCA_964615555.1 of uncultured Actinomycetaceae bacterium. Taxonomy (GTDB): domain Bacteria; phylum Actinomycetota; class Actinomycetes; order Actinomycetales; family Actinomycetaceae; genus JAAZBW01. The sequence goes on along the minus strand of CAZTOM010000021.1, from coordinate 3,134 downwards.
GGCCCTGACGGGACTGTTGCGAACTCCCCGGCGGGCGTACGGGGCAAGGGGTCGCCGTCGTCGTCGCCGATGAGGAGGTCGTAGCGCTCGATGTTGCGGTCCGCCATCGCCTGCAGGCGGTCGATCACGTCCTGGCGGCGCGGCTTGAACAGGTGGGCGAAGCGGCGCTGCGGCTTCAGGTAGTCCTCCACGGAGACGCGCTGGCGGATCTTGGTGGAGGAGGTGACCACGCCGTTCTCCGCCTCGTAGACGGGGAAGAGGCCGCACTGGGTGGCCAGGCGGGCGATCTGGATGGTCTCCCCGGAGACGGTGCCCCAGCCGAGTGGGCAGGGGACCAGCACGTGCAGGTAGCGGGCCCCGCGCATGCTCATGGCCTTGGTGACCTTGTACTCGAGATCGCGCAGGTCGGCCACGGTGGCGGTGGCCACGTAGGGGATGTCGTGCGCCATGGCGATACGCGGGACGTCCTTGCCCTGCCCGAACACGTTGCCGGGCTCCTCGCCCACGGCCTGCGTGGTGGCGGTGCGGGCGGCCGGTGGCGTGGCGCCGGAGCGCTGGACGCCGGTGTTCATGTACGCCTCGTTGTCATAGCAGACGTAGAGGACGTCGTCGTTGCGCTCGAACATGCCGGAGAGGCAGCCGAAGCCGATGTCCACGGTTCCGCCGTCACCGCCCTGGGCGAGCACGCGGGTGGTGGTGTCCCCGCGGGCCTTGAGCGCGGCGGCCACGCCGGAGGCCACGGCCGGGGCGTTGCCGAACAGGGAGTGCAGCCACGGGAGCTGCCAGGAGGTCTCCGGGTAGGGGGTGGAGAACACCTCGAGGCAGCCGGTGGCGTTCACCGCGAGCAGTTGGCCGTTCGAGGCGGCGAGCGCGGCGTCCACCACGTAGCGGGCACCGAGCGCCTCGCCGCAGCCCTGGCAGGCGCGGTGGCCGGAGGTGAGCGCGTTGGGGCGGTCCGCGTCCGACTGGAAGCTGAGGAGCTCGAGCGGGACCAGGCGGTTGCCCACCGCGAACGAGCCGACCTGGTAGAACTTCCGCTTGTTCTCGGAAAGCGGGGCTGTCATCTGGGACATGTTTCGTCTCCTTGTGTCCGCGGCTGGCCGTCAGTGGAAGGTCACGCGGGCTGCGCCCACGTCGCGGACGATGTTCTCGGCGATCGGGCCGGAGCGGCGGGTGGCCGCCTCGCGCTGGATCTCCTTGGTCACGAGCTCGATATCGAGGTCCAGGAAGCTGAGCTCCTCGAGCTCGTCCACCACGGCCTCATCGAGCATCCGGTTCAGCGAGTCCTGGGTGATGGGGCGTCCGCCCAGTCCGGCGATCACGGCGTAGTTGGTGATGCCGGTGCCGCTCATGGCGCGGCGGACCTCTGCGGACACGATGCCACCGAGGCCCACGGAGAACGCCTTCTCCACGGTGACCCACCGCTTGGTGTGGGCGAGCGCCTCCCGGATGGCCTCGAACGGGAAGGGGCGGAAGCTCGAGATGCCGAGCGCGCCGATCTTCTCCCCGTTCTCACGCCGGGCGTCCACCACGTCCTTGATGGTGCCCAGCACGGAGCCGAGCGCGATCACGATGGTCTCCGCGTCCTCGCAGCGGTAGGGGCGGACCAGTCCGCCGGCCTCACGGCCGAAGTGCTGCTTGTAGGATTCGGCGATCTGGGGGATCAGCTCGAGGGCCTGGAGCTGCTTGTGGTGGCCAAGGAACTTCACCTCCATGAACGCCTCGGGACCCACCATGGCGCCGATCGAGACCGGGTTCTCCACGTCCAGGACCTGGCGGGGCTCGTAGTGGGGCAGCCAGGCGTCCACCTGCTCGGTGGTGGGGACCACCACCTGCTCCATGGCGTGGGTGAGGATGAAGCCGTCCATGCACACCATCACGGGCAGGGAGAGCTCCTCCGCGATCCGGAAGGCCTGGACGTGCAGGTCCGCGGCCTCCTGGTTGGACTCGGCGAAGAGTTGCAGCCAGCCGGAGTCCCTCTGGGACATGGAGTCCGAGTGGTCGTTCCAGATGTTGATCGGGGCGCCGATGGCGCGGTTGGCCACGGTCATCACGATCGGGAGGCCCAGGCCGGAGGCGTTGTACACGGCCTCCACCATGTAGAGCAGGCCCTGGGAGGCGGTGGCCGTGTAGGTGCGGGCGCCGGCGGCGGAGGAGCCGATGGCCACGGACATGGCCGCGAACTCGGACTCCACGTTCACGTACTCGCAGTTGGTCAGCTCTCCCGTCTTCACAAGAGCGGACAGGCCCTCCACGATGTGGGTCTGGGGGGAGATCGGGTAGGCGCAGATCACCTCGGGGCGGCAGGCCGCCACGGCGCGGGCCACCGCGATGGAGCCCTCGATCTGCTCGGGCTGCGGGCTGTGCGGGGTGGTGCCGGGGGCCTCGGACTCGAACTCCGAGCGGTCGGCCTCATCGGATGCCTGCTGGGGATCGAGGGAGAGTTCCTCGCCCGGGGGGTGCTCAGACATTCGCCTGCTCCTTCGCTTCGTTGAGGTACCACTGCACGAGTTCGAAGGCGTGCTGCGCGGCGGCGATGTTGCCTTCGGCCACCTTCCCGGAGAACTTCCGGTTCAGGCCGTTCGCCACGTTCTCGGTGGAGAAGCGTCCCGTGAGGGCCGCCAGTCCGCCCAGCAGGACGGCGTTCGGCACCGGGCGCCCGATGAACTCCTTGGCAATGTCCGTTGCGGGGATCGTCATCACCCTCCCCGGGGGACGGCCCTCCAACAGGTCCTCGAGCCCCAGGTCATCGAAGTTCTTCTTCGAGTTGATGAGGATGTACCCGTCCGGCTTCAACCCCGCGAACACATCGATGGACTGGAGGAGGGTGGCATCCTGGATCACCACCGCGTCCGGGTAGAGGACGGGCTCGTGGGAGCGGATGGGGTTCTCGGAGACACGACAGTAGGACACCACCGGTGCCCCGGTGCGCTCCGAACCGAAAGATGGAATCGCCTGGGCGTGGCGGCCCTCTTCGAACGCGGCATAGCTGAGCAACTCTGCTGCAGTGACCACGCCTTGTCCGCCACGTCCGTGAATACGGACCTCGAACATAGGACCAACGTAACCCGCTCACCCCTCCAAATACTGGGACATGGGTCCCCCAAACGTGGCCCCGATCACGCGAAACGTCC
>CAZTOM010000020.1:14303-16767 GCA_964615555.1 uncultured Actinomycetaceae bacterium | reverse complement strand
GCGCGCGTCATCACCCCCACCCAGACCCTCACCCCCGGGTGGGTGCGCGTGGAGGGAGAGATGATTGCCGCCGTCGGGGAGGGGGCGCCGCCCGCGCGGGCAGGCGCGGGACGGGACGCAGCTGAGGCGGGGGATACCCCTGGGGTGGGCGCATCCGGCGAGCCGAACTCAGCCGGCGGGGTCACCGACCTCGGCGAGGTCACCCTCATCCCCGGCTACGTGGACATGCACTCCCACGGCGGCGGCGGTGCCGCGTTCAAGGACGGCCCGGAGGCGGCGCGCACGTCGCTGGCGATGCACCGCAGCCACGGCACCACCGCCATGATGGCGAGCCTGGTCACCGAGACCATCGACGACCTCGAGGCCCAGGTCCGCTCCCTCACCCCGCTCGTGGAGGACGGAGAGCTGATCGGCATCCACCTCGAGGGCCCATGGATGTCCCCGCTCCACAAGGGCGCCCACCCGCCGGCGCTCCTGCGGGCCCCCTTCCCCGACGACGTCACCCGCCTCATCGAGGCCTCTCGCCTCTCCGATGGCTCACCGGCCGTCAAGATGGTGACGCTCGCGGTGGAGCTGGAGCACGGCATGGAGGCCACCAGGATCATGGTGGACGAGGGCGTGCTGGTGGCGCTCGGACACTCGGACGCCACCTACGACCAGGCCGCGGAGGCGCTGGACGCGGGGGCGTCGGTGGCCACGCACCTGTACAACGCGATGAGCAAGCTGCACCACCGCGAGCCCGGCATGATGCCGGCGCTGCTGGAGCGCGAGGACGTGACGATCGAGCTGATCGCCGACGGCGTCCACGTCCACCCCGCCATGCTGCGGCATGCCGTGGACTCCGCCCGGGGGACGATCGTGCTGGTCACGGACGCGATGGCGGCGGCGGGCGCCTCGGACGGCGACTACATCCTCGGCACCCTCCCGGTGGTGGTGAAGGACGGGATCGCGCGGACCGAGACCGGATCGCTCGCCGGCTCCACCCTCACCCTGGACCGAGCCGTACGCCTCATGGTGAACGAGGTGGGTATGCCGCTCGAGGACGCGGTCCGGGCGGCCACGCTCTCGCCGGCGGACACCGTGGGGCGCTCTGATATCGGCCGGATCGAGCCGGGCTGCCGCGCGGACCTCACGGTGCTGGATGGTGACCTCCAGGTCACCGCGGTGTACCAGGGCGGCGTGAAGGTGCACTGAGGGCGCGTTCCCGGGGCGGCAAGCGCCATCAGCAGGGACCCCCGCACTCCCCTTCCCGGCTGTTGCCGATTTCCGTCGGTATCACCCCCAATGATCCCCACCAGCACCCCTACCTCGAAGAGGACCTCGATGAGATCGGGGCACTCCTGGAGGTCCTGCAGGCTGACTAGGCTCGCCCGCCCCCTCCCATCCGGTCATGCCTAGACTCGGAGGCATGAGCACCGATCCCGGCACCCCCGCGCCCGGAGCCCAGTACGCGAGCGGCATCTCGCCCCGGCCGGACGCCTGCTCCTCCCTCTCACGCGCACTCGGTGAGCCGATCGCCGGCACGGCCCCCACCACCACGGGCTACGTGCTGCTCGAGCACGGCGGGCCGTGGGGCCGCAAGATCCTCGCCGACGCCCAGGTGAGCGACCCGGACGGCGAGCCGTTCGATCTGGGAGGGCTCGCCGTCGCCGAGCTGGAACCGCTGGGGGTGACCACGCTCCTGATGCGGCGCCACGGATCGGGCCGCGGCATCCCCTCCCCCGCCACGGTGGTGGTGGCCTCCCTCTCCCCCGACGGCGGCCGCGCGGCTTCCCGCACCGTCTCGCGTGCCTCCGAACTCGCCTCCCTCCACCTCCCGCGGGTGCTCGCGGAGCTGCGCGGCGGCGTGGTGCCGGAGGGGTGGGAGCCGCTGACCGAGGGGTACTTCGTGTGCACACACGGGCAGCGCGACGTGTGCTGCGCCGAGCTCGGCCGGCCCGTGGCGGCCGCGTTCGAGGAGGCCGCCGGGCGGGCGCCCGTGTGGGAGGTCAGCCACCTGGGCGGGCACCGGCTCGCGCCGAACATGATGCTCCTGCCGGACGGACTCCACCTCGGACGGGTGACGGCCGCGGACGCCGCGGAGGTGGTGGCCGAGTTCCGGGCCGGCCGGATCGGGACGGCGCGACTGCGGGGCCGCAGTGCCCTCGCGCCCTCCGTGCAGGCCGCCGAGATCGCCGTGCGCGAGGCCGCCGGCGTGAACGGGCTGGACTCCGTGCGGCTGGTGGCCGTGCAGGCCGGCGCACTCTCGAGTGAGAACGTGCCGCCGGACCACGGTCCGCTCACCGTCTCCACGTGGCGCGTGGGCGCGGAGCTGTGGCACTGCTCGGTCCTCACGGCCGCCCAGGGCGGTGATCCGGTACCGGAGTCGTGCGGCGCGGCGCCCGTGCCGCAGCACCCCCGCCAGCAGGTGCGGGCGATCCAGAAGCTCGGCTGACCCCCGCGAGGCTGTTGCCGATTTCCGTCG
>CAZTOM010000020.1:9998-14203 GCA_964615555.1 uncultured Actinomycetaceae bacterium | reverse complement strand
GCCTCCCGCCTCCCGCGCGGTACCGCACGTCCCAGGGCACTCCACTTACGCCTCGTACAGCACGTCCCCGCCGACGATCGTGGCCACCACCCGCACGTTCCTCAGGTTGGCGGCCGCCTCCTCGGAGTCCTCGCCGCTGATTGGGTCGCGGTCCACGAGCACCAGGTCCCCGAGCGATCCGGGCCCCACCGGGCCGGCGCCATTCACGGAGGCCGCCAATGCCTCGGCGGCAGACAGGCGCGCCTGTGGGACCCACGGGCCGCGGGGGTCGTCCTCGTCGCGGCGGTCCACGGCCACGGCCATCGCCTCCCAGGGTTCCATGCCGGACACGGGCGCGTCCGAGCCGAAGCCCAGGCGGACGCCCGCATCGGCGAGCCGGCGGAAGGCGTAGACGTCCTCCGCGCGTCCGGGCCAGACGCGGTCCACGGCGTCGCGGTCCTGCACCAGGTGCAGCGGCTGCACGGAGGCCATCAATGCGAGTGCACCCATTCTCTCCGCAGCTCCGGCCCGGCGAACGCGGCTCCCGGCAGCGGGTCCCCCGCCCGTACCCCGAGCGCGATCCGCTCCTCCAGTCCCTCCGGGTAGACGCCCAGGCTCACCCGCAGCGGGAAGTCCTCCCGGCCCACCCACTCCGCCGGGTCCGCGGTGCGGGAGAAGTCGCGGAAGCCCACGATCCCAAGCTCGAGGCAGTGCTGGAGCACGTCGGCCTGCCCCGCGGCCTGCATCTCGGCCCAGCCGCCGAACGCCATCATCCGCTCGTAGAGGGGGAACCACTCGGCGTCGAAGACGGGGCCCTCGTGGTGGCTCACTCCGAACAGTGCCAGCGCCGCGGAGTTGAGCCAGCCGTTGTGGGCGTCCCCGGAGATGAGGATCGTGGGCACCTGCCCCGTCACGGCGTCCAGCTCCGCCACCGTGGGGTCGCGGTCCCACCAGCTCACCCGGTGCCCGAATCCCATCACCCACTCCGTGGCCACCTGCCCCCGGCCCACCAACATCCGATACTGGCGATCGTAGAACCCCGCCGGGCCTATGGGGTGACCATTGGTGTTGTTGCCGTCTTCTGGTGTGCGCCGCTAGGGCTTCGGGTGTTCGCCGCGGGGAAACCGTGACGTAAAGCCCAGACAAAGCCCATGTGGATGGAGTGAGATAGAGCAATGACCTCAATGAAGAGTGGTGGCCAAGCCGCCTATGAAGTACGTAACGTCGTCGTCGTCGGTCCCGGTGGGTCGGGGAAGACCACCGTCATCGAGACATTGCTGAACACCGTGGGTGCGACCACACGGGTTGGCAGGGTCGAGGACGGCACCACCGTGATGGACTTCGAGGACGTTGAGAAGCGTTTGCAGTACTCCATCAACCTCGCGGTCGCATCGGTTGACGTGACGGACCCCGCCCTGGTGGGCGAGCACGGGACCGTGCGCCTCAACCTGCTCGACTCCCCCGGCAACCCCGATTTCGTGGGTGAGCTGCGGGCGGGCCTGCGTGGCTGCGACGCCGCGCTGTTCGTCATCTCCGCCACGGACGGCATCGATGGCGCCACGCGCCGCGTGTGGAACGAGGCCGCGGACGTGGGCACGCCCCGCGCGATCGTAGTCACGGACGTGGATGAGGAGAACACCGACTTCGAGGCCACCATGGAGGACCTGAAGGCCTCCTTCGGCTCCGGTGTGCACGCGCTGTACCTGCCCTATGAGGCGAAGGACCCCAAGACCGCGGCGATCATCTCCGTGGTGCGCGGCAAGGTGATGCGCGGCTTCGGCCCCAACGCCACGTTCGAGGACCTCCCCGAGGAGCTCGCGGACCACGTGGAGGAGATCCGCGGCAACCTGATCGAGGACGTCATCACGGAGGCCGGCAACGAGGAGCTCATGGAGCGCTACCTCGAGGGTGAGGAGTTCCAGTACGACTCCCTGGCGGATGACCTCACGGCCGCCACGAACTCCGCCCGCTTCTTCCCCGTGCTGCCCATGGTGGCCACCACCGGGCTGGGCGTGAAGCAGCTGCTGCGTGTGATCTGCACCGGCTTCCCGAGCCCCGCCGAGCACGGCCTGCTCAAGGCCTACACGCCCGCCGGCGCGGACCGCGAGGTCATCACGCACTCCGCGGACGGTCCGCTCATCGGCCAGATCATCAAGACCACCACGGACCCGTTCGTGGGCCGCATCTCCGTGGTCCGCCTGTTCTCCGGTGTCCTGAAGGCGGACCAGATGGTCCACATCTCCGGCCACGCCGCGGGATTCGCGGGCCGCTCCGCGGACGATTCCTGGCACCAGGACCACGACGAGGTGGAGAAGATCGGCGCACTCGCCCGCCCGATCGGTGGCACGCAGACCCCGATCGACGAGGCCCGCGCCGGTGAGATCGTGACCGTGGCCCGCCTGTCCAAGGCGGAGACCGGTGACACCATCTCCAGCCCGGACGATCCGGCCGTGGTGATGACCTGGGACATGCCGGTCCCGCTCTTCCCCACCGCGATCAAGGCCTCCAAGCAGGCGGACGAGGGCAAGCTCATGCAGGCCCTGCAGCGCCTCCAGGCCGAGGACCCCTCGGTGCGCGTGGAGGTCCACCCCACCACCGGCCAGCTCCTGTTCTGGACCATGGGCGAGCAGCACTTCACGGTGATGCAGGAGCGCCTGAAGGCCCGCGCGAACATTGAGATCGACACGTTCCCGGTGCTCGTGCCCCTGAAGGAGACCCTCTCCGGCAAGTCCGAGGTGACGGGCCGCCACGTGAAGCAGTCCGGTGGCCACGGCCAGTACGCGGTTGCCGAGCTGCGCTTCGCCCCGCTCCCGCAGGGCGCGGGCTTCGAGTTCGTGGACGAGGTTGTGGGCGGCGCCGTGCCGAAGAACTACATCCCGTCCGTGGAGAAGGGCATCGTGGCGCAGATGGCCAAGGGCATCTCCGGGTACCCGATGGTGGACATCCAGGCCACGCTGTACCACGGCAAGGCCCACTCGGTTGACTCGAGCGACGCCGCGTTCCAGATGGCCGGCTCGCTCGGCCTGCAGGAGGCCGCGAAGAAGTCCGGCATCACCATCCTCGAGCCGATCGACCAGGTGGAGATCGTCTGCGACGACGAGTTCGTGGGGGGCGTCATGTCCGACCTCTCCTCCCGGCGCGGCCGCCTCAAGGGCTCCGAGCCGGCGCGCGAGGGCCAGACGAAGATCACCGCGGACGTCCCCGCGTTCGAGCTGATCCGCTACGCCACCACGCTCCGCTCGCTCACCCGCGGCACCGGCTACTTCAGCCGCGAGTACATGAGCCACGAGCCGGCGCCGAGCCACCTCACGGACAAGCTGGTGGAGGGCGCGTAGCCACGTAGCCGCGTGGCGCACCCTCACCCCCACGTCGCTGAGGGTGCGCCATCATCACCATCCGTCGTCTCCTCCCTCCGACTGACGACGGCGGAACCCCGGCCCCGCTGGTCAGGTCACTGGCCGCGGGGCCGGGGCGTGTCCGGACGCGGATGTCTGCACACTCATGCGGGGCCGGGGCGTGTCCGGGCGCGGAAGTGTGCACTTCCTGAACTTCTAGGGCACGAACGCGCCGAACGTGCGAATCCGGCGGAGCCCACGCAGCAGCCCTGACACCCACGCGCCCCTGACCTGCGTATACGTCGGGAAGGTGTCTCATGGACACTCGACCGCCCCGCCACATTCGCACGTTCGAGGTGTGGACACGTATTCGGGCGCCCGGTCATCGAGAATTCGGCGATCCTCGGCCCTGCGCGGGCGGGGGGACGCAACTACCCTTGGACTTGTGAGTCACGAGCCCACTGCCGCGCCGTTCGCCGCCACCCCCGGCACCGCCGCCAGCCCCGAATCCGCCCCCCAGCCAGCGCCGTCGCCGTCCCCACCGGGCGAGCCGGGCGGGAGCGCCGCCAGCCCCGAGTCCGCCCCCCAGCCCGCGCCGTCGGCGCCCACGGCGGAGGTTGCCCCGCCGCAGCCGCGCACGTGCCCGGATGAGCTCTGGGCGCTGCGCGCCCCCGCGATCAGGCTGGCCCAGGAGTGGCACCTGCGCTCGGTCTCCGAGCCGGTCCCGGCCACCGCCCAGTTGCTGGCCCGGATCCTGAAGGACCCGGACGGGCTGGACTTCACGCTCCGCTTCGTGGACGACGTGATCCGCCCGCGTGACCCGCAGGTGGCCGCCACCGCCCTCACCAAGCTGGCCAGGCGCCCCCTGCCGTTCCTGCCCAAGCCGCTCGC
>CAZTOM010000020.1:0-9898 GCA_964615555.1 uncultured Actinomycetaceae bacterium | reverse complement strand
CCTCCCTCACCAAAGCCCTCCAACGCCTCCGCTTCAACGGGGACCGCCTCAACGTGAACCTGCTGGGGGAGGCAGTGCTCGGGGACCAGGAGGCCGCCCGCCGGCTGGCCGCCAACGAGGCGCTCCTGGAGCGCGAGGACGTGGACTACCTCTCCCTGAAGGTCTCCGCCGTGATCGGCCCCCACAACCCGTGGGACTTCGAGGGCGCCATCCAGCGCGCGGTGGACACCCTCCACCCGTTCTACCTGAAGGCCCGCGTCTCCGGCACCTTCATCAACCTGGACATGGAGGCCTACCACGACCTCGACATGACGCTCGAGGTCTTCACCCGCCTCCTGGACCGTCCGGACCTGCTGGACTACCGCGCCGGCATCGTGCTGCAGGCCTACCTGCCGGACGCCCTCGGCGCGATGCAGCGCCTGCAGGAGTGGTCGGCCGCCCGGCGCGAGCGCGGCGGCGCCCCCATCAAGGTGCGCCTCGTCAAGGGCGCGAACCTCGCGATGGAGCGCGTGGACGCGGAGGTCCGCGGCTGGCCGCTGGTCACGTGGCCCTCCAAGCAGGACACGGACACCCACTACAAGCAGGTCATGAACTGGGCGATGACCCCGCAGCGCCTCCAGAACGTGCACCTGGGCGTGGCGGGCCACAACATCTTCGATATCGCGCTCGCCCACACCCTCGCCGAGCACCGCGGCGTGGACCGGGCCACCCTCGAGTTCGAACTCCTCGCCGGCATGGCCACGGGCCTCGCCACCGCCATGCGCGAGGACCTCGGCCCGCTGCGCCTCTACGTGCCCGTGGTCCACCCCGACGAGTTCGATGTGGCCATCGCCTACCTCGTGCGCCGCCTCGAGGAGAACGCGGCCCCCGAGAACTTCATGTCCGGCATCTTCGACCTCGCGCAGGACCAGACCATGAACCGGGAGATCTCCCGCTTCGAGGCGGCCCTCGCCGCCGTTCCCGCCGACGACGACGCCCCCCTCCCAGCGCGCACCCAGGACCGCCGCGCCCCCCACCCGCCTCCCACCACCGTGCCCCACCCGGCTGTTGCCGATTTCCGTCGGAATGACGGGCCGCCGGCGGGTGCGCCGACGGCGGAGGCGGGCTCCGCCGTCGGGCGCGGGTTCCGTAACGCGCCCGACTCGGACCCGGCCCTCGCCGCGAACCGGGCGTGGGCGGGTGAGATCGCGGCCCGGATCCCCGGCTCGCAGCTCGGCCTCGACCGCTCGCACGCGGCCACGCTGGACGGCGAGCAGGACGTGGACGCGCTGGTGGCGCGCCTGCGGGAGGGTGCCATCGCGTGGGCGGCGCGCCCGGCGGCGGAGCGGGCCGAGGTGCTGGAGCGGGTGGCGGACCTGTTCGAGGAGCGCCGCGGGGACCTCATGGAGGTGGCGGGCGCGGAGACGGGCAAGACCATCGACCAGTCGGACCCGGAGGTCTCCGAGGCGATCGACTTCGCCCGCTACTACGCGCACCAGGCCCTCGAGCTGGAGGCACTGGACGGCGCCCGCTTCACCCCGGTCGCCCTCACAGTGGTGACCCCGCCGTGGAACTTCCCGCTCGCGATCCCCGCGGGCGGGGTGCTCGCGGCACTCGCCGCCGGATCGGCCGCGGTCCTCAAGCCCGCTCCCCCGGCGCGGCGGTGCGGGGCCGTGCTCGCCAAGCTGATGCTGGAGGCGGGCGTCCCGGAGGACGTGTTCGCGCTCGCGGACCTGGAGGACGGGGAGGTCTCGAAGTCGCTCGTGACCCATCCCGGCGTGGACCGCGTGATCCTCACCGGCTCCACGGAGACGGCGGCACTGTTCCGCAGCTGGCGCACGGACCTGCCCCTGCTCGCGGAGACGAGCGGGAAGAACGCCATCATCGTGACGCCCTCGGCCGATCCGGACCTTGCCGTGAAGGACGTGGTCACTTCCGCGTTCGGGCATGCGGGCCAGAAGTGCTCGGCGGCCTCGCTGGTGATCCTGGTGGGATCGGTGGCGCACTCGCGCCGGTTCCGCGACCAGCTCGTGGACGCCGTCCGCTCGCTGCGGGTGGGCCCACCGGAGGACCTCACCTCCGAGGTGGGGCGCGTGGTGATGCCCGAGGACGAGAAGCTGCTCCGCGGCCTCACCCAGCTCGAGGCCGGCGAGCACTGGGTCATCCGGCCGCAGCAGCTGGATGAGGACGGCCGCTACTGGCAGCCGGGCGTGCGTGCCGGCGTCGGAATCGATTCGGAGTTCCACCTCACCGAGTACTTCGCGCCCGTGCTGGGCGTGATGGTGGCCGAGGACCTGGGCGAGGCGATCGAGCTGGTCAACCGCGTGGAGTTCGGGCTCACCTCCGGCATCCACTCGCTCGATCCGGAGGAGGTCTACTACTGGCTCGAGCGCGTCCAGGCCGGGAACCTGTACGTGAACCGTGGGATCACGGGCGCGATCGTGCAGCGCCAGCCGTTCGGAGGCTGGAAGCGCTCCGCGATCGGGCCGGGCACGAAGGCGGGCGGCCCCTCCTACCTGCTCGGGTTCGGTCACGTCTCCCCGCTGCCGGGCGAGGCCCCGGAGACGCCGCGCTCCCCGAAGCTCTCCGCCGCGCCCGCCCGGGTGCGCCCGCTGCTGCGCAGCGCCAAGAAGCACCTGTCCAAGCCCGAGTGGCGCCGGCTCCGCCGCTCCGCAGCCTCCGACGGCGCCATGTGGGACGCCCGATATGGCCGCGCGCTGGACCCCACCGGGCTGGAGGCGGAGATGAACGTGCTGCGCTACCGCCCTCTCCCGGTCACCATCCGCGCCGCGGAGGGCGCCTCCGTGGCCGACCTCGTGCGCGTGGCGGGCGCCGGCCTCCTGGCCGGCTCGCTCCTCACGGTCTCCACCGGCATCGACCTGCCGCGCTCCGTCCAGTCCGCCCTGCGCTCGGCGCGCGTCACGGTGCGCCGCGAATCCGATTCCGCGTGGCTCGCCTCGGCGGCCGCGTGGGCGGGTGCCTCCCCGCGGGACGGCCGGGTGCGCCTCATCGGTCCGGCCTCCTCCCCCGACGGCGGAGCCTCCGTGGCCCGCGACCTCACCGAGGCCGTGGCCGGCTACCCGGACATCGCCGTGTGGGCGGACCCCGTCACGGAGGCGGGGCGCGTGGAGCTACTACCGTTCCTGCACGAGCAGGCGATTTCCGTGACGGCGCACCGCTACGGCACGCCGCTGCACCTGCTGGAATTCACTCCCTGAGCGGTGGCGCGCAGACGGGAGCGCGGCGCACCCGAGGTTACGTTATCGAATCGTGATAATCGGCGCGGAGGCGCGAAATCATGCGGATCCCAGTCTTCTGGCCCGCGGCACAGCGACGTGGTCACTTGAACGGTTTACGTGGACGTGGTGAAGTCTTGAAGATCACCAGATGGTGTGCCTCCTGCGGGCGCACAGCACAACGGAACCAATAGATATTCAATGACACCTGACGAAACCCCGAACTCCTCCCTCACCTCCGACGCCCCTCCCCCGGGCCGGGAACGCACTCCAGCCCGTAATCCAGCCCTCCGGCGGGTCTTCTGGCCTGCCGCCATCATCACGCTCGCATTCGTGGGGCTCGCTCTCGCGATACCCACCCAGCTGAAGGGCGTACTGGACACCCTGAGCGGCACGGTGGTCAACGGCCTCGGCTGGTACTACGTGCTGATCGTGGTGGGCTTCGTGGCGTTTGCCCTCTTCGCGGCGTTCTCCACCTTCGGAGACATCCGGCTCGGTAAGGACTCAGACACACCCGAGTATTCGCTGTTCTCCTGGTTCGCGATGCTGTTCGCCGCGGGGATGGGGATTGGTTTGGTCTTCTGGGGTGTTGCGGAGCCACTCAACCATTACGCCGCACCTCCGCCGGGTACGGCAGCAACCGCGAGCCAGGCCACCCTCGCACAGAGCGCGATGACTACCACGTTCCTCCACTGGGGTCTGCACGCGTGGGCCATCTACATCGTGATCGGCCTCGCGATCGCGTTCGCGGTGCATCGCAAGGGCCGCCCGATCTCCATGCGCTGGATGCTCGAACCGTTGCTCGGCAAGGAGCGGGTCCAGGGCTGGATCGGGGATGCGATCGACATCGTGGCGATCGTGGGCACCCTGTTCGGGGTTGCCACCTCGCTCGGTTTCGGGGTCACCCAGTTCTCTGCCGGCCTGGACTACCTCGGGATCATCGGGGAGTCCGTGGGCCTGCTGGTGATCCTGGTGATCGTGATCACCGCTCTGGCCACCATCTCGGTCCTCACCGGAATCGATCGCGGCATCAAGTGGCTCTCCTCGGGGAACCTCGTGCTCGCCGGCATCCTCATGCTCCTGGTGCTGGTTCTGGGCGAGCCCCTGTTCGTGCTCCGCGAGTTCGTGCAGTCGATCGGGGAGTACATCCAGAACTTCATCCGGCTCTCCTTCCGCACCATGCCCTTCCAGGGCGAGCTTGGCGAGGGCTGGATCGGCGGCTGGACCACCTACTACTGGGGCTGGTGGATGAGTTGGTCCCCGTTCGTGGGGGTGTTCATCGCGCGAATCTCGCGAGGCCGCACGGTACGCGAGTTCGTGCTTGGGGTACTCGCCGCACCCACGCTCCTCACGTTCCTCTGGTTCTCCGTGATGGGCGGCACCGCCCTGCACCGGGAGGTGGAGGGCGGCGGAGGTCTCGTGGCGGCAGATGGCAGCGTCTCCACCACCTCCGCCCTGTTCCAGATGCTCGAGACCATCCCCGGGTTCCCGGTCCTCGCGGGCATGGCACTCATCCTGATCGTGGTCTTCTTCGTCACCTCATCGGACTCCGCCTCGTTCGTGGTGGGCATGCTCTCCTCAGGCGGGAATCCCAACCCCTCGGTCCAAACCCGCGCGTTCTGGGCAATCATGGAGGGTGCTATCGCGGCCGTGCTGCTGTGGGCGGGCGCGCAGGCCGGGGCAATCACGGATGGCCTCTCCGCACTGCAGACCATGGCGATCCTCGTGGCCGCCCCGTTCTCCGTGGTGATGGTGCTTACGTGTATTGCCACCACGCGAGCGCTACACCGGGAGCATCAGGCCCGCCAGCGAGCGGAGGACGCCCTCATCGAGAGGGAGCTCGCGCGGAGCGTGGAAGAGCTGGTGGGTGCGGTCGTGGCCTCGGGGTCGGCTCCGCACGATCCCTACAATCCCGAGCCCGCCCCGCGGTGGCGCAGGAGGCGTCCGGAGTAGGAGGATCCGGGCGCGGGGGTGGTCAGCCGTTGTCCCGCATGACCACCTGCATCGGACCGTCCTCCAGGAAGATGTAGCCGCCACCGGGCAGGAGCGCCGATGGCGGGTCCTGGGTGCCTTCGCTGGTGAGCGTGAGCTCGCCGTCCGGAGCCACTATTCCCGCCTTCTCCTCCGTGCTCACCCACGCGCTCCCGTCGTCGCCCACTGCCATGACCTGCAGCTTCACATCGGAGAGGTCACCGAGGCAGCGTGTCTCACCGGTCTCCAGGTCCGTCACGCTCGTCCCGAAGCCCACCACCGTGCGCTCGGGCGAGAAGGCGGGGCGGTACAGGCGGCTGCCGTTGGTGTAGGCACCGAGCGCCTCGCAGGTGGTTGTCTCGGCCACCGGCGAGAGGTCGCCGTCGAGGACCTGGATCGCGAAGTCTCCCCCACCCCCTGTAGTGAAGACCGGGGCGACGATCCGCACGAGGCGGTCCTCGGTGACCTGGAAGAGGATCGTGTCCGAGTCCTTGATGTCCGCCCCCAACTCGGGGAGCGCGTCCTCCCACCGGGAGGGGCGCTGCGCCACCGCAGCCCCGCCGTCCAGCAGGACGATGGCGTCGCTCTCCGCGTCCAGCGGTCCGTGGACCTCCCCGGACGGGAGCACCACCCACTCACCCGGCGCGATCGTGGCGACGGCGCTCCGCGCGCCTGGCTGATGCGGGTCGACGGGGAGGTCCGCGATCGAGACGTGGCCCGGAATTGTGACCGTCTCCCCGCGTTGGCTCCCGTCCTCGATGGAATACACCATGAGCAGGTTCTCCCTCTGGCTGCTCTGGAGGCCTTCCCCCTCAACCTCGGTGGGGAAGAGGAATGCCACGGCGTCTCCCACCTGGAACCAGTGCTGCGAGAGCGGATCGACCCCCTCGGGTGCCGGGACCGTGTGGCGCCAGCGCTCCTGGCCGGTGAGGATGTCGTACCCCACGAGCTCGTTGGGCTCCTCGTAGTCCACGGAGGTGGTTCCGAAGTAGACCTGGGAGCCCTGGTAGGTCATGGGGTGGCCGTCGAAGAACGGATCGGCAGAGGTGAAGCTCCCGAACTCCGTGGGTGACTGCGCGGCGGAGGTGGGCGGGTCGGCGGGTTCGGTGGGGTCCGATCCCTGCTGCCCGGGTGCGGCCGTGGGATCCGGCCCGCCACCCCCATCCTGTGAGCCGATAGTCTCGCCGCCACCATCCGGCGGTGCTGCCTCCTGGCCTCCAGAGCACGCTCCCAACCCCAGCACGAGAGCCGCGCCCAGCGCGATCACAGTTCGGACATTCATGCGGCCCCCTCCGGCATCCCGACAATTCACTGCCGCGTACTACCGTCGGTGTGTGGACATGGACGCTGTGGATCGGGTGCTGCTCGCCGTGGAGCAGATCCCGCCCGGGCAGGTGGCCTCCTACGGGCTGATCGGCGCGATCACCGGGGTGGGCCCGCGCCAGGTGGGGCGGATCATGGGCGCCTACGGCGGGTTCGTCCCGTGGTGGCGGGTGACGAATGCGAGAGGTGAGCTGCCGCCGTCGGTCCTGAAGGAGGCGCTACCGCACTGGCGGGAGGAGGGGATTGCCCTGGCCGAGCACGGCAGGGGGTGTGCGTTCCGGGCCCACGTGACGGACGCCGTCGGGCTGAAGCGCGCGTACGAGAGGCACGAATCGTTCTAGCGCGGCGACTCCACCGGCTGCCCGGTGAGGGACGCGATGAGTTCGAAGTCCTTGTCCACCGCCAGGACGGTGAGCCCGGCCTTCTCGGCCGCTGCCGCGATCAGCAGATCCGGAATGGACGGCGCGCGGTGCAGACTCCGGTCAGCCAGGTGCATCTGCACCTCGAACGCCCGGTCCTCCATCGCAGGAGTGAGGTGGAGGATCGGCATGAGCGAGAGCGGCGGGAGCTCGAACTCCCTGCGGCCAGCCGAACCCTCGCGCGCGGAGTAGCCGATCTCGAGGCGGGTGATCGTGGAGAGGTGGACGAGCCCGCGCTCGATGCGCCGGTTCCACTGCGCGATGTGGGCCACCTGCCCCTGCTGCATCCACACCAGGGCTGATTTGTCTATGAGCCAGCGCGTCACCGCCATGCGGCGTCCATGATGGCAGGGTCGGCAAGGTCCTCAAAGACATGGGCGGAGCGCCGCCAGTCAACGTCCGTCACAACGGGTGCAGGTCCCGCAGCCTTCGGTCCCTCCAACGTCCTTCGCAGGAACTCGTTGCGCGACAGCCCCAGCTCGGCTGCTTCTGCATCGATCCGAGTGACCGCCTCCGCAGTGAGACCGCGTACCAAGATGTCCGGCATACCACCTCCGTCGTTGCTATCACGATATCATCCCATCGCGGGGTGGGTGGGGATCCGTGGGTGCGGGGCTGCTCGTCAGGACAAACCAGGGCTCCTCCACCAAAATCGAGGGTATGACCCGACAGCCGTATGAGTTTCTGGGCGACTGGTCTGGCCAGGTCGTCGCGACCGCGATCCACACCGGGCGCGGCGTCCGGCCGGAGTTGGCCGAGCAGATGGTGCTGCCCGAGGATGTCCGCTTCCGGGAGGAGGATCCCTTCACGGACCGGATCGGGGCGCTCATTCCGGCGCGAGTAGTTGTGCACACCTCGCGTTTCGAGGTGGACCTCAACCGTCCGCGCGAGGGCGCCGTATACCGCTCCCCTGACGAGGCGTGGGGCCTGGACATCTGGGAGGACCCGCCGCTCGATGATGAGCTGGTGGAGCGCTCGCTGGCGACCTATGACCAGTTCTTCGCGGAGCTGAAGCCCCGCTTCGACGAGCTCGCAGCCCGCGGCCCCTTCCTGGTCTACGACGTGCACTCCTACAACCACCGCCGCGACGGCGCCTCCGAGCCGGACGCCCCGTTCGAGGAGAACCCGGAAGTGAACGTGGGCACCGGATCGCTGGACCGCGAGCGCTTCGGGCCCGTGGTGGACGCATTCATGTCCTCGCTCGCGGGTCAGGCGTGCACCGGCCAGGACCCGGACTCGGGGTGCCTGGATGTGCGGGAGAACGTCCGTTTCAAGGGCGCGAACCTGGCCGCGTGGACCCACAAGAACTACCCGGAGACGGGAATCGTGCTGGCCCTCGAGTTCAAGAAGACCTTCATGGACGAGTGGACCGGCGTCCCGGACGAGGAGCGGCTGGACCAGCTCGCCGAGGCGCTCGCGAGCACCCTGCCGGATGTGGAGCGGGCCCTCGCGGAGCTCGGGGGTTCGCAGTGACGGACGAGCGCACAGACCTGGCGGAGCAGGCCCGCGAGGCGGGCGACGGGCAGGAGATGCCGGGCGGCGGGCACGAGGCGGGCGACGGGCAGGAGATGCCGGGCGGCGGGCACGAGACGCCGGGCGGCGGGCAGGAGATGCCGGGCGGCGAGATCGGCGCGGCAGTAGCCCAGGCGGCCGCAGAGGGCCGGGCACGGATGGCCCGGGAGGACTCCCCCGAGTCCGAGGCGATGGGGCTGGGAGGCCTCTCCGCGAACGACCTCGCTGCCGACCACCTCATGGCGGCTCTCGCAGCCCAGGTGCGGTTCCTGCTCGAGGTCACGCCCACCAACGCGGACGATGTGCGCACCACGTTCCTCGGGAACCCCGAGGAGGACCCCACGTTCACCTACCGCGAGCTGGACGTGCACCCGGACGTGCTCGCCGCGCAGATGGCGGCGATCCCGCTGGACCGCGTAGAGGATGCCACCGTGGGAACGCTCCTGCGGGAACGCTACCGGGAGATGGAGTTGCGCCTGGAGATGCTGCGCGCCCGCGATACCGCGGACTTCCTCCCGCTCTCGATCGAGCAGTACGGCGGGGTGTTCCCCTCCCTGCGGGAGACCGCGAAGGACCTGCTCGAGCGCCTCCCCTCCGGCCAGTTGGACGCCGAGCGCGTGGATGCGGAGGAGTTCCTGGAGCACGCGAACGCGGAACTGGACTACTACCGGGACCTGGACCCGGACGTGGGAATCCACGCGGAGATCCGCGATGACGTGACGGGCGTACTGGTGGACGGCGACACCCTCATGATCTCCGAGAAGCTCGCCCTCGCCCGCCCGCGCATCAACGCACTCATCCAGCACGAGGTGGGCACCCACCTGGTCACCCAGGTGAACGGCTCGGCGCAACCACTCAAGCTCATGGGCTCCGGGCTCGCCCGCTACGACGAGACCCAGGAGGGCCTCGCCGTCCTCGCCGAGATCGGCTCCGGCGGGCTCACCGCCGCGCGGCTACGCCAACTGGCGGCCCGCGTGATCGCCGTGGACGCCCTCATCCACGGCGCCTCGTTCGTGGAGACCTTCCGCCTCCTGTGCGAGGCCGGCCTGCCCTCCGGCGGCGCCTACACCACCACCATGCGGGTCCACCGCGCCGGCGGGTTCACCAAGGACGCCGCCTACCTGCGCGGCCTGCTGGACCTCTTCCGCCACGTGGCCGAGGGCGGCGTGCTGGACCTGTTCTTCCTCGGCAAGTTCTCCCTCGAGGACCTGCCCCTCGTGGCGGACCTGGCCGATCGGCGCCTCCTGCGGCCCGCCCGGATCCTGCCACGCTGGCTCACCGATCCCGAGGCGGCCGGCCGGATCGCCGCCGCCGTCACCACCGACGACCTCCTGACGTTGGTGAGCACCTGACCCCAGCCACCCCGAGCGAGCAGCCGGCCCCCAAGCGAACCCCGCACCCACCGCCCGGCGGCAACCCCCCCGGCACCCCCGCCCCGCCCCCCCCCCCCCACCGCCC
>CAZTOM010000019.1:5489-17071 GCA_964615555.1 uncultured Actinomycetaceae bacterium | reverse complement strand
CCTGAACCTCCCGCTCCTCCGGCAGCCAGACGGCCCTCCCGGGCACCGGGTGGCGCAGGCTCCGGGCCAGGGCTCGGGGAACGCCCGCGAGCATGGCGGCGGCCTCGTCCGTCCCGGCGAGGACGGCCCGGTGCTGGAAGCCGCCCGCCCACCGGGCGCCAGCCGAATCGCTGCCGGCGAGCACCACCAGGCGGGACCCGGCAGCGCTGATCGCCCGGTGGGCGCCCGCGAGGTGCTGGGCTGCTGAGCCCGGCCCGTAGATCTCCTCGTGGGCCGCGATCCACAGCTCGGCATCGTCGAGCACCACGGTGCGGCCCGGCGCGGCCATCGCATGCTCGAGCAGGGCGCCCACCAGCCGGACCTGGAGGGCGCCCAGAGCCCCGCCGTAGGAGCCTGCGCCAGACGCCCACGGACCAGCGAGGACCCCGGGATCCGCGGTGACCACCCACACCTCGTCCCCGTGCGCGAGTGCTGCCCCAGCGATCCGGAGCGCGGCCCCCGTCCGTCCCGAGCGGGGCGGCCCGGTCAGGAGGATGCCCGTGGCGGGCAGCCCCACCGGGCGCTGGTCCAGCTCCTCGGGGAGGTCGAGGAGGCCCACCACGGCTGCGCGGTGCGAGGCGGCCGGGATGCGCGGGGGGAGCGGGGGCAGCCACGGGGGCGGGGGCGGCTGGGTTCCCGCCGCCGAGCGGATGACCTCCACGGCAGCCCGCACGTCCGCTGCCTCCCCGGACCACGCCACCTGGAACTCCTCCGGCCCCTCGGGCCCGAGGAGCGCCCGGCCCGGGATCCGTGGCAGGCGCGCGGCGTCCTGGGTTCCCAACACGTCCTGCGAGTCCCCCGGCTCCGCCACGCGCAGGCACACCCGCAGGGGCATGTTCGCCCGCAGGTCCGGTCCCACGGCGCCCGCGGGGCGCTGCGTGGCCACCACCAGGTGCACGCCCAGGGATCGTCCCTGCGCCCCAAGCCGGAGGATCTGGTCCATGATCTCCGGGTGGTCGTCCGCCAGGGCCCGGAACTCGTCCACCACCAGGACCAGGCGCGTGAGGCGCCGCGCCCCGGCTGCGTGGAGCTCTCCGATGTCCCGGCACCCGGCCTCCTGTAGGACCCGCTCCCGCTGGCGGAGGAGCGCCCGCAGGGAGGCGAGCGCCCTCCCGGTGGCCGCAGGGTCCAGGTCCGTCAGCACCGCCGCGCAGTGGGGCAGGTGGACGAGCGGCCCGAACGCCGCCCCGCCCTTGAAGTCCACCAGCACGAGCGTGAGCGCCTCCGGTGGGGAGGCGGCGGCGAGGCCGAGCACCCACGTGGTCAGCAGCTCGGACTTCCCGGATCCGGTGGTGCCCGCCACGAGGGCGTGGGGTCCGTCGGCCGCAAGGTCCACCACCACGTCCCCTCCCGCCCCCACGCCGAGCCTGACCGCGAGGCCGGGCGCCTCCCGGGCCTGGGCGAGGCCACCGGGCGTGGGCGGTTGGGCCGCCACGCGCGCCGGGATCCGGGCCCCGGAGGTGGGATGGGCGAGCGAGGCCGCCCACGCGGGTGAGGCGCGGGCGTAGCGGGGCAGACGCAGGGGGAGTGCCCATGCAGGGATGCGCGGCCCCCAGGTGACGAGGGCCTCCTCGGTGCTCGGCCCACCCCGGGCAGCGGACGCGAACCGCACCGTGAGGCCGCCGCCATGCGTGGTGATCCAGGGGGAGGCGACGGCGAGCACCTCCGGATCGTTGTAGGCGGCCAGAAACCCCGCGAGCCAGCACGCCTCGTCCTCCCCGGTCACGAACCACCCGGTGCCCCGTAGGTCCCCGCCGCGTAGCACCCGGGGGCGAGGTGGCAGGACCGGCTCCGTGTGGAACGCCCGTCCCTCCGCCTGGGCGAGCGTGATCTGGTGGGGGCGGCAGCCGCGCCGGCGCCCCCGGATTCGCCCCGGGCGGCCGGACCCCAGCATCGCGAGCATGCCCAGGAGCGGGAGGGCGAGCAGTGCCCACCGCCACGCCGGGCCGGCCAGCGCGAAGGGGACCATCACCACCACGAACGCGAGGGGGAGCAGGAGGCGGAGGGGGAAGGCGCGGGCCTCGCGGGCCACGGGCGGCGCTCCTGCCTCCACGCGGAACACCCCCGTCCCGAGCTCGAGGCGCACCCGGCGTGGCAGGGTGACCCAGCGGGACGGGCAGGCGAGCCGGACGGGACCGAGGCCGATCAGCGTGGGGTTGGTTCCGCCGTCGTGCCGCAGACGGATCCTGCCCCCGCGCCAGCGGATGGAGGCCTGGTGGCGGCCCAGGTGGGGATCGTCGAGGGGGATGTCCCCCTCGCGGCCGATCGAGACGGTGCCCGCGATCGGCCAGGACAGGCCGCGGTGCGGGCCGTCCACGGCAACGAGGTAGGCGGGCTCGGGGGGCACGCCGCGAGTCAAGCACGGGCCCGGCGCCCCTGCAGGGGGCCTGTGGATAACCTTAGTCGTCGTGGAGGGAGGCCACCGGGGCGGCGCGGAGGGCCTGCCGCGCGGGGAGCGCCGAGGCGAGCGGGCCGGCAACGAGCGCGACCAACACGATGATCCCGATGGTGGCCCAGGGGAAGACCACCTTGGTGCCTGCGGTGCCGGAGAACAGCGCGGACGCCCCGGCCACCCCCAGGGCGCCGCCCACCACCACGCCCACGATCGTGGCGACCGAGGTGATGATGACCCCCTCCACCGCGAGGGAGGCGCGCAACTGGAAGCGCGTGAGCCCCACCGACCGGAGGAGGGCGATCTCGCGGCGGCGCTCGAAGACGGACAGCGAGAGCGTGTTGGCCACGCCCACGAGGGCGATGATGATCGAGATGGCGAGCAGGCCGGCCACCGTGGTGACCACGGTGCTGATGGCGTTGTCGATGCGCTCGCGGAACTCGCCGGGGTTTGAGATGTAGTACGAGTCCGGAGAGATGTCCTCACCGGCGGGGAGCGCGGCCGCCACCGCACGGGAGACCTCGGCCACCATGCCCGGATCGGTCTTCACCCATAGCTGGGTGGGCGGGCTGGTGGCATCGATCCCGAGGCTCTCGGCAGTCTCGGTGGTTGCCATCATCGATCCCACGGGTGCCGCCCGGTTCACCACGTTCAGCGTGAGCACCGGGGCCTCCGGGGAGTATTCCTCCACGGCGAAGTCCTGGCCGCCCTCGAGTGTGTTCTCCATCGCGGCGAGGGGGCCGGGTTCCACGAGGGGGAATCCCGGGAGGCTGCGCACGGTCACGGTCCCGGTGTTCAGGCCCCAGGAGGGGTCCACCACGATCGCGCCGTCGTCTGAGCTGGTGAGCAGGCCCTCGGAGTAGGACACTGCCTGCAGGGTTGTGGGGTCCGCCACCAGAAGTTCGGACTCCATCTGGTAGGTACCGTCCGAGGGGCCGATGCTGATGCCCACCGAACGGATCGGCGCCACGGCGGCCACGCCCTCGATCTCGGAGATCTCCTGCACGGTCTCGCGGGGGATGGAGGCGCCGTAGGGGTTCACGGTGGCCACGATCAGGTCCGTGGGTTGCATCCCGGCGGCCACGGCGGTGAGGGAGGCCCGGGAGGAGGCCGCGCCCGTGACCAGCAGGGTGACCAGGGAGACGCCCACCAGCAGGGCGTTGGAGGTGGCGGTGGTCCGCCGCACGTTGGAGCGCAGGTTCGTGCGGGCGAGCCGGACCGGGGAACGCAGGGACTTCGGCGCGATCCGCTGCAGGACCGTCCCCACCGCGGTGGCGATCCACGGGAAGAAGATCGGGGAGATGGTGAGGAGGCCCACCCCGAAGATCCCCACCCCGAGGGCCCCGAGGACCAGGAGCGCGCTCGTGTCTACCTCCATCATCCAGCCGAACGTGGAGCGCACGGCCAGGGCCACGAGCGTGGTGGTGAGCCCGAGCAGGAGCAGGAGGACGCCGAGCAGGTAGGCGATCGGAGAGGGGCGTACGCGCGGGGAGGTGAACCGGCGGACCGCGGCGAGCGGCCTCACCCTGGAGGCCGCGCGTGCGGGGAGCACCGAGGAGACCACGGTCACCGCGATCGCCACCGCCACGGGGACCACAAAGGTCAGGGGCCGGAACTCCCCGGGCAACTGCCACGATGCCCCGGTGCTGGTCCGGTTCAGCACCTCCAGAGCGAGCGTGACCAGCGAGTGGGCGAGCGCCGTTCCCGCGAGGCCCCCCACGGCGCCGATCACGGTGGCCTCGAGGACCACGGCGCTGCGGATCTGGCCCCGGGTCGCGCCAACCGAGCGGAGGATGCCGATCAGGGTGGCCCGCTGGGTGACGAGGACCTGGAGGGTGTTGCCCACCACGAGTCCCGCCACCGCGAGCGCGATGATGGAGAAGAGGACCGAGAGGGTGGTGATCGGGTTGGTCATCCCCGTGTACTGCTGGAACACGCCCTCCGCCTTCTCGGTGGCGCCCAGGGAGGAGGAGACCCAGCCCGTGGTGGCGAGCTCGTCCGCCATGGCGGCGGGTTCGTCCGTGGTGAGGTAGATCTGGCTCGTGTAGAGCATGTCCGCCGTGTGCTCGCCGGGAGCGCCCGCGAGGCCCTCCGGGGTGAGGTAGGCCTCGAACAGGCCCCACATCTCGCCCTCGCTCCCGGCGGAGATCCCGCTCACGGTGAGGTGGCGGCCGCTGGGAACGAGGATGGACTCGAAGGTCACCTCGTCCCACGAGAGGCTCAGGACCTCGACGCTCTCACCCACCTCCACCCGCAGGCGCTGCGCGAGGGTCTCGGAAATGACCACCTCCTCCGGGCCTGCCGCCCGGGTGCCGTCCAGCAGCGGCTGGACGGAGAAGCTGGGAGGGGGTTGGGTGGTGAGCTCCACCGCGGACCTGCGGTCCTCGTGGAGGAGCCCGCCCCCGAGCGTGTTCCTGATGTAGTGCCCCGTGGCGTGCTCGAGGTTCTCCACGTCGCTGTCATGCGCGATGGCGCGGACGGTGGTCAACTCGAAGTCCGCGCCGTACATGGATGCGCGCGCGGTGGCGAGGGCGGCGCTGCGGAAGACCCCGGAGGTGAGCATGATGGTGGCCACGAAGAGCGCGCCGAGGGCGACCGCCGTGCCGGCAGCGATGAGGCGCCGCCACCCGGCACGGGTCTGCGCGAGACCGAGGCGCCACATCAGCCGGAGACCCCGTCCAGGGTTCGCAGGGCCTCCAGACTGGTGAGGACGGCATCGGTGCTGGGGTCCTCGATGCTCCCGGCGATCCGGCCGTCCGCAAGGAGGACCACCTCGTCCGCGTAGCTGGCCGCGAGCGGATCGTGCGTCACCATCACCACGGTCTGGCCCAGCTCACGCACCGAGGAGCGCAGCAGCGCGAGTACCTCCTGGCTGGAGCGGGAGTCCAGGTCCCCGGTGGGTTCGTCCGCGAACACCACGCGCGGCTTGGAGATGAGCGCCCGCGCGATCGCCACGCGCTGCTGCTGGCCGCCAGAGAGTTCGGAGGGGAAGTGCCCGAGCCGGGCCCCGATCCCGAGCACGTCCACGAGGGTGTCGAACCAGCCCGGGTCCGGCTTCGTGCCAGCCAGCTCGCAGGGCAGCGTGATGTTCTGCGCGGCGGTGTACATGGGCACCAGGTTGAAGGACTGGAACACGAACCCGATGTTCCGGCGGCGGAAGAGCGTGAGTTCCGTGTCACCGAGCGCGGTGATGTCCGTGTCCCCGAGCACCACCTGCCCGGAGGAGAGGGTGTCCAGCCCGGCGAGCACGTGCAGCAGGGTGGACTTACCGGAGCCCGAAGGGCCCATGATGGCGGTGAAGTGCCCGGCCGCGAAGTCAACGTTGACACCCGCGAGCGCGACCACCGTGACGGGCGGTTCGCCGTACACCTTTGTGAGGCGCCGTCCCGAGACCGCGATGGGAGCGTGTGGATCCCTGATCATTCGACCACGCTAGGCCTTTCCTCCTCGTGGGGACATCGGGCGGCGGTGTGGTGCCCCCCTCCGCCCCCGGTCGTACTACGCCCCGTCCTGCGCGCCCGGCCGCGTCCCCCTGCGCGCCGGGCCACCTCCGCACCTCGCCTCGTCCTACGTCCCCGGCGTCACCAGCCCCGTCTCGTAGGCGGTGACCACCGCCTGCACGCGGTCGCGGGCGCCGAGCTTGGCGAGGATCCGGCCCACGTGGGTCTTCACGGTGGCCTCCGCCACGAACAGGTCCGAGGCAATCTCCGTGTTGGACAGCCCGCGTGCCATGAGGACCAGCACCTCGCGCTCGCGGTCCGTGAGGTTGTTGATCACCTCGGGCTTCGCGCGCTGCTCGTCCGGCAGCAGGTGGGCCAGGTGCTCGATGAGCCGCTTGGTGGAGGAGGGGGCGATCACCGCGTCACCGTTGTGGATGGTGCGGATCGCCGCGAGCATCTCCTCCGGTGGGGCGTCTTTCAGGAGGAAACCGGACGCGCCCGCCTTGATCGCCTGGATCACGTACTCGTCCAGGTCGAACGTGGTCAGGATGATCACCCGCGGCAGCGGCCCGTGCCCGGTGATCTTCGCCGTGGCCTCGAGCCCGTCCATGTTGGGCATGCGGATGTCCATCAGCACCACGTCGCATTCGTACGAGCCGAGTGCCCGCAACGCCTGGGCGCCGTCACCGGCCTCGATCACCACCTCCATGTCCGGCTGGGAGTTGATGACGAGTGCGAATCCGGC
This sequence comes from uncultured Actinomycetaceae bacterium, assembly GCA_964615555.1. Taxonomy (GTDB): domain Bacteria; phylum Actinomycetota; class Actinomycetes; order Actinomycetales; family Actinomycetaceae; genus JAAZBW01. The sequence goes on along the minus strand of CAZTOM010000019.1, from coordinate 10,455 downwards.
ACGGACCAACTGCTGGTCGTCCACGATTCCGACGCGGATACTCACGGATGTCCTCCTAGTGGGGGGCTGGTTGGGGTCAGGGGGGAGTGGGCGGATACCCCGCCCGGGAGTTCGTGGGAGGCGTCCGGCCCATCCGCCGCTTCGGCATCACGCGCCGACGACGGCCGCTCACCCGCCGCCTGAGCCTCACCCGCCGTCTCGCTCATCGTCTCGCGCGCCGACGACGGAGTCTCACCCGCCGCCTCAGCCTCACCCGCCGCGTTGCGCGCCGTCTCGCGCGCCGACGACGGAGCCTCACCCTCCGCCTCAGCCTCACCCTCCGCCTCACGCGCCCCATCGCCACCAGCCCCGATCTGGTCGCGGATCACCGGGAGGTCGTCGCTGGTCTGGACGGAGGGTGGCTCCGGAACGGAGGAGCCGAGCGCCACTGGCCGGGAGCGATCTTCGGGGAGCGGGATGAGGACCTTCACCTGGAACCCGCCGCCCGGCCGGGGGCCGGCGGAGACTGTGCCGCCGTAGATGGCCGCCCGCTCGCGCATGCCCACGAGGCCCTGGCCGCGGCCGTCGCTCGGGGCGGCTGCCCCGCGGCCGTCGTCGGTCACCTCGAGGGCGAGGGCGGAGTGGAGCCACTGGAGCAGCACCGTCACCTGCGCGTTGGGGCCGGCGTGCTTCATGGAGTTGGTGAGCGCCTCCTGGATGAGGCGGTAGACGGTCAACCCGGCGCCGGGCGGCAGGGCGCGCGGCTCGCCCATCCGCACCAGGGAGACGCGCAGGCCGGCTTCCCGCACGCCGCGTACGAGCTCCTCCAGGTCCGCGTCCATCGGCTGGGGTGTGGTGGGGGAGGAGGCCTCGCTCGGCTCGCGGAGCACGCCGAGTAGGCGGCGCATGTCCGCGAGGGAGGCGCGGCCCACCTCGGAGATGGTTCCGAGCGCCCGCTCGCCGGCCTTCGGATCGGCCATGGCCGCGTAGCGTCCGCCGTCGGCCTGGGCGATGATCACGGAGAGCGAGTGGGCGATGATGTCGTGCATCTCGCGGGCGATCCGGGTGCGCTCGGCGGAGGCCGCGAGGAGGGCCTCCTGGTCCCGGTCTGACTGCAGCCTGATCGCCTGTTCCTCGAGCGCGTCCAGCCGTTCCATCCGGGAGTGGGTGGAGTTGCCCAGGGCCCAGGCAGCCAGTCCGAACGAGGCCAGGAAGGCGGTCTCCACCAGGAGGCCCAGCGGCTCGGAGGAGGGAGAACTCGTGGACATCGTCACGACCCACAGCGACCCCAGGGTGACTCCCGCGAGCGCCACCAGCCCGAGCCAGCGCGGCCCGAATGCGGCCGCGGCGTACACCATGATCCACAGCACGATGTCCGTGGGGAGGGACTCCTGCAGGAGGGAGAAGTGGACCGCACTCAGCCCGAACGCTCCGAGGGTGGCGGCCACGGGGTTGGAGCGGCGCCACACCAGCGCGAGCGGTTTCAGGGCCGCCACGCCGATCGCCACCCATCCGAGGCTGGTGAGATCCGGCACCGGGGGGAACCCGCCCAGGTAGTAGGTGAACGTCCACCAGCCGAGCAACAGCGTCAGGCCCACCCCGAACGCGATATCCGCCCGGCTCGGGCGCGGGATCGGGTGGGCACTCATGGAAGAAGCCTAGTTGCGCGTCCAACGCCCGATGGTCACCCCGGCGGCGGACTCCCCCTCATGCCAACGGTGGAGTCCCGGCCGGCTCCACGAGCTGCGGGGAGTTGTTGCGCGGGGTGTTCACCAGCGTGGAGACCTCGTGGAAGGCCACCTCGGGCCGCGGCCGGCGCAGCAACTCCGCCACCTCGGCGGGGTCCTGCAGGCCGGGGTTCAGCCACAGCCCCACGTCCTTGGGGCGCAGCATCACGGGCTCGCGGTCGTGAATCGCGGCCAGGTTGCCCTCCGCCGCCCGCGTGGCGATGGTGAACGTGAGCAGCTCGTCCCGCCACAGCGAGGTCAGCCCCGCCAGCATGAGCGGCGCCCCGTCCGCGGCGTGGAGGAAGTAGGGCGTCTTGGTGCGCCGACCCTCCACCGACTGCCACTCGTAGTACCCCTCCACCGGCACCACGCAGCGCGAGTACTTGGCCGGCCCGCGGAAGCTCGGCTTCTCCGTGATCGTCTCCGAGCGGGCGTTGATCATGCGGCTGCCGATCTTCTCGTCCTTCGCCCAGTGCGGCACAAGCCCCCACTTGGCGGCGTCCAGGATCCGCACCAGCTCCCCGCCCGGTGCCTCCTCCCGCACGATCCGCGCCGCCTGCGTGGGCGCCACGTTCCACGAGGGCGGCAACTGCTCCGCGATCGGCGAGACCACGTCGATCTCGAAGATGTCCGCCAGCTCCTGGGCCTGCCTGAAGGATGCGTACCGTCCGCACATGCCCCCAGCATGGCACGGGCCGCCCACACCGTCCCGGCGGCGCCTCCCGCCTCCGTCCGCTGCCGCCCGGGTTTGCCGACGGCGCAGGCCGGCTTCCGTCGTCGTCCCGCCTCCCGCCCGACGCCGCCCGGGTTTGCCGACGGCGCAGGCCGGCTTCCGTCGTCGTCCCGCCTTCCGCCCGACGCACTCCGCGTTCCCCGCGTTCGTGTCAGTCGCTCCTGCGATGATGGGGCCGTGGAACTCGATACTGCTCGTGACCGTTGGACTGCGCTGGCCACCCGGGTGGAGGAGGCGCAACAGGCGTACTACGGGGATGACGCGCCGATCATGTCAGACGCGGAGTACGACCGTGCGATCCAGGAGCTGCGGGACCTGGAGAGGGAGTTCCCGGAGCTGCAGTCGGCGGACTCGCCCACCCAGCGGGTGGGGGCTGCAACGTTCACCACGTTCGCGCCGGTGGAGCACCGGGTGCGGATGATGAGCCTGGAGGACGTGTTCTCCCTCGAGCAGTTGCGGGCGTGGGCCAACCGCGCGCGGGCCGCCGCTGGTACGGATGAGGTTCCCACCACGTGCGAGCTGAAGGTGGACGGGCTTGCCATCAACATCACGTACGAGGGCGGTCGGCTGGTGCGGGCCGCCACGCGCGGGGACGGGCGCGTGGGGGAGGACGTGACCGCGAACGTGCTGACGATCGAGGGGATCCCGCACCGCCTTGCCGGGGACAACCTGCCCGAGCTCGTGGAGGTGCGCGGGGAGGTCTACTTCCCGGTGGCGGCGTTCTCGGCGCTGAACGAGCAGCTCGTGGCCAGTGGGAAGCCGCCGTTCGCGAATCCGCGCAACGCCGCAGCCGGATCGTTGCGGCAGAAGGATGCGAGCGTGACCGCTACGCGGCCGCTCGCACTGATCGCCCACGGCATCGGGGCGCTCGAGTGGTCTGGCGGGGAGCTGCCGGCCACGCAGTGGGAGGTCTACCGGCTGTTCGAGAGCTGGGGGATCCCCGTCTCGGCGGACACACGGCACACGCCCACGCAGGCGGACGTGGAGGAGATGATCGCCTACTTCGCGGAGCACCGCCACGATGTGATCCACGAGATCGACGGGATCGTGGTGAAGGTGGATTCGCGCGCCCAGCAGGAGCAGATGGGCGCCACCTCGCGGGTGCCGCGCTGGGCGGCGGCGTACAAATACCCGCCCGAGGAGGTCAACACCCACCTCCTGGACATCCGCGTGCAGGTGGGACGCACCGGCCGGGTCACCCCCTACGGCGTGATGGAGCCCGTGACGGTGGCCGGGTCCACGGTTCAGAAGGCCACGCTGCACAACGCCTCCGAGGTGGCACGCAAGGGGCTGCTGATCGGGGACACCGTGGTGCTGCGCACGGCCGGGGACGTGATCCCGGAGATGGTGGCGCCGGTGGAGAACCTGCGTGACGGCTCGGAACGGCCCTTCGTGATGCCCGAGGAGTGCCCCTCGTGCGGGGCGCGGCTCGCGCCGGCCAAGGAGGGGGACGTGGACCTGCGCTGCCCCAACACCGCCACCTGCCCCGCGCAGTTGAGCGCGCGCGTGGAGCACATCGGATCACGCGGCGCCCTGGACATCGAGGCGCTCGGGGAGGAGTCCTCCCTCGCGCTGACCCAGCCGGATCTCGGCCGCGAGGAGGTGGTGGCGGCCCTCGCCGGTGGTGCGTCCCTGGAGCTGGAGGACGGCACCGTGGTCTCGCTCCCGGATGAGGAGCGCGCCCAACTCGCTGCGGCGGACCTCGCGGCCTCTGTGGAGGGCCTCCTCCCGCCCGAGCAGGAGCCCGCACTGCGCTCTGAGGCCGGACTGTTCTCCCTGGACGCCGAGGCCCTGCGTGACGTGATGGTCTATCGGCCCGTGCGCGTGAAGGGGGAGGAGACCGGGGACTGGCGCCAGATGCGGTACTTCTGGACCTCCCCGTGGCGGAAGGTGCGCGGCAAGGATCCCGTGGCGGTGGATTCCCGGCCCACGGGCACCACGGAGACGATGCTCTCCCAGCTTCAGGCCGCGAAGGACAAGCCGCTGTGGCGCTACATCGTGGCCCTGTCCATCCGGCACGTCGGCCCCACCTCGGCCCGCCCGTTGGCGGAGCGCTACCGCACCCTTGCCGCGATCGCGGCCGCCTCCGTGGAGGACCTGGCCGAGACCGAGGGCGTGGGCCCCGTGAGCGCCGCCGCGGTGCGCGAGTGGTTCGAGGAGGACTGGCACCGCGAGATCGTGGAGCGCTGGCGGGGCGCCGGGGTGGGCTTCGAGGATCCCGAGCCGGAGGCAAGCGAGGAGGCGGACGCCGTGCGCACGCTCGAGGGCCTGACCGTGGTGGTCACCGGCTCGCTGGAGGGGTTCACGCGGGACGGCGCCAAGGAGGCCATCCTCTCCGCCGGTGGCAAGGCTGCCGGTTCCGTCTCCAAGAACACCGACTTCGTGGTGGTGGGGGAGAAGGCCGGTTCAAAGGAGACCAAGGCCCGCGAGCTCGGGCTCACCATCCTGGACGAGGAGCAGTTCGTGAAGCTGCTCGAAGGCGGCCCGGAGGCGCTGTAGCTCTGCTCCCATCCCCGAGGGTGCGTGA
>CAZTOM010000019.1:0-5389 GCA_964615555.1 uncultured Actinomycetaceae bacterium | reverse complement strand
GTGGTTATCCACAGGGTGGAACAGGTTCTGGCGGCGCGCCGGGGGAGGGCGCTACCGTGTGGCGCATGGGAGGCAGGCAGAGGAGGCACGGCGGGGCCGTGACCTTGGTAGTGGCGGTGGCGCTGGCGCTGTCCGCATGTGGTGATGGTGCAGGGGACCCCACCTCCCCGCCCACCGCCCCACCAACCACGAGCGAGTCGAGCGAGCCGCCGCCGACTCCCGAACCCAGCCCGGAACCCACTGCGGAGCCCACGGTCGAGCCGAGCGAGGATCCCACCGAGGACCCGACTGGTCCGCCGCCGCTCGTGGGGGAGCCGAAGCCGGAGAAGCCAGCGGAGCTCAGCGAGTTCAACGCCACCGGTGCGGAGGCGTTCGTCCAGTACGCGGTGGAGGTCCTGAACTACGCCCAGAAGTTCAACCTTCCAGACGAGGTCCGTGAGATCTCGGATCCTGAGTGCGTCTTCTGCGACTCCGTCATACAACGACTCGAATCGGAACATGATCGTGGAGTGCGGACAGTTGGAGGCGAACTGACATTTACGGTCGAGGAAACTCAGTACCAGCCTTCTAGCGGGCTCTATTACGTCGACGGGATGCTCAATTCCGAAGGTTACGACGAATATGATTCCGCAGGTCAACTCGTAGAGTCGATGGCCTCCGAGAGCGCACGGGCAGGATTTTCTGTCGGCTTGCAGGAAGGAACTTGGTACCTGTTCCAGGCGGGGTTTGTCGCAGATGAGTAATCTTCTTCCGGCCGTCGCCGCTATCTCCCTGGCTATCTCACCCGTGCTTTCGACTTCCCTGACGTCAAGCCTCGATGGCCTGCCATTGGCCAGAGCGAAGTGTCCCGTCGACTCACAGAGCGAATCGAAGATCTTCGCGGGTTTCGGGCATGGAACGGCGAATCTGTGTGCGATCCGCAACACGGGCTCCGTCGAGGCGCCATCAGCAACCGACAAGCCCAATTGGACAGCCCTCGATGCCCTCGCCGCAGAGATCGCGGCGCGGGACTGCTACAAGTGGCTGGAGATTGCCACCGCCGAGGACCCGACCGGCACCCACTACTCGTGTGAGGGCGTCCGGCCCGGCTCCACCATGACCCTCCTGTACGTGAACACCCCCGACGGCGAGCGCGTGGAAGTAGAGGTCCCACCGATCTGGCTCACGGCAAGCGACCTCCGCTCCCTCCCCATCGATGCCGGTGAGGTCTGGGTGAACGGCTGGAGCGGCGAATGGCTGATCCACTTCCCGATGCCCGTCGCAGCCACGGCCTCCGAGCACGTGGTGACCACGCAGGTCCTCGGCATCCCCGTGGAGGTGAAGGTGACCCCGCTGGCCTACGCATGGGACGGCGGCCCGGGCTCCACGCCCCTCACCACCACGGATCCGGGATCAGACATACCAGGTGAGGCGAGCGTGGAACTGGTCTGGGAGGACGTGCGGGCAGAGGCCGCCGTGGACGTGACCACGCAGTGGCGCGGTGAGTTCCGCGTGGCCGGCACCACCGTATGGCTCCCGATCAACGGCACCACCACCACGACCGCAACCTCGCAACCCTTCGACATCATCGAGGCCCCCGCCCGCCTCATCGCCAACCCGTAACCGCCTGATCGCAAACCCGTAACCACACGACCGCGACCCCCAAGAACCACGGGCCGCCCCACCACTCCTACAACAGCGGCGCCAGTGGCCGGACCGCGCGCTCCACCATGCGCTCCACGGGCCCGCGCCGGTCCCACTCCTCCAGCGTGAGCTCGCGGGAGTTCGTGAGGTCCCGTGCGAAGGTCTCCTCCATGGCGTGCGCGAGGTCCTCGTCGTAGACCTCCAGGTTCACCTCGAAGTTCCCCGTGAAGGACAACCTGTCGATGTTGGTGGTCCCGAGCGTGGTCCACCGGCCATCCACCGTCATGGTCTTCGCGTGGATCATCGCGTGCCGGAACAGGTGGATGCGCACGCCGCCGCGCAGCAGTCGGCTCACCACGGCCCGACCCGCCCAGTCGGCCACCACGTGGTTGGAGTTCTCCGGAATCAGTAGTTGGACCTCCACGCCGCGCTCCACGGCACTCAACATCGCCTTGATGAACGTGTCATCGGGCAGGAAGTAGGCCTGGGTGATCTTGATGGAGGTGGCGGCCCGCTCGATCGCGTCGATATAGGAGCCACGCACGGGGAACAGCATCCGGTCCGGGAGGTTTTGCAGCGCGCGGATGCGCGGCTCCCACGCCCGGGCACCGCGATCAGGCAACTCGGGGTGGCTGGGCTTGCGGTAGGAGTTCCACAGGTCCGTGAACGCGTTGGTCAGCTCCCACACGGCCGGCCCCTCGAGCCGCAGGTGCGTGTCCCGCCAGGAGTCCGCGTACAGCCGGCCGATGTTGTACCCGCCCACGTACCCGATCTGCTCGTCCACCACCAGGATCTTGCGGTGGTCCTTCGCGTAGGTCCGGATCGCGAACGGGTTGCCCGGAGTCAGGATGGGGAACGCGATCACGTTCATGTCCGGGCTGAAGCGCTTGAACGAGCGCGGCACCACGATGTTCGCGAACGAGTCGTACACCGCGAACACCTCCACCCCGCGTGCCGCCGCGTCCTCGAGCTCCTTCTTGAACGCCTTGCCGGTGGAGTCGCCCTTCCAGATGAACGTCTCGAAGTAGATCGACTCCTGCGCGGTCCGGATGTCCGCCAGCATCGCCTCGTACAGGCGGCTCCCGTCCGTGTACACATCGCACCGGTTGCCGCCCGCGGCTGTCACCTCGGCGGGCGCGGCGCGCGGGAACTTGCCCGTGGGTGGGTCGCGGTGCACGCGGATCCGGTCCACCGCCACCACGCCCGCCGCAGCGGCCAGCGGAATGCCCACCGCCGCCCCCACGAGCCTGCGTGTCAGGCCGCGGAACCTGGCGCGCGTGAATACCGGATCGCTCATAGCGCCAGCGTAACCGCCCCCACGCCTCAGAGCCCCCCGACGACGCCACCCGGCCACCGTCGTCGTCCCGCCCGCGTGCGTGCCACCCCGCCCCGACGACGCCACCCGGCCACCGTCGTCGTCCCGCCCGCGTGCGTGCCACCCCGCCCCGACGACGCCACCCGCTCCCCGTCGTCGTCCCGCCGGTGCGCGCCGGGGAGCGTGTCCGCGAACGGTGCGCGGCGCGCCGTAGACTCGGGGCATGTCCACGATTGACCGCCACGAGGTGGCACGCGTCGCGGAGCTGGCCAGGATCGACCTGACCGAGGAGGAGATCGAGCAGTTCGCGAGCGAGCTGAGCGTGATCACCGAGGCGATCCGGAAGGTGAGCGAGATCGCGACCCCTGACGTCCCAGCCACGACCCACCCGATCCCCATGACCAATGTGATGCGCGAGGACACCCCGAGCGAACCGTTCGAGGTGGAGCGGGCCCTGGCCGGCGCACCGGCGAGCGAGGACGGGCAGTTCCTGGTCCCGCAGATCCTGGGGGAGGAATGATGGGCGACCTGACGAGACTTGACGCCGCGGCCCTCGGCGAGCTGCTGAGCGCGGGTGAGGTGTCCGCCGTCGAGGTGGTGGACGCGTTCCTGGAGCGGACGGAGCAGGTGGACGGGGCCGTCCACGCCTATCTGAAGGTGGATGGGGAGGGTGCGCGCGCGGCGGCTGCCGAGGTGGACCGGGCCCGGGCGGCGGGTGAGGAGCTCGGGCCGCTGGCGGGCGTCCCGATCGCGGTGAAGGACAACATGGTCACCGAGGGCCTCGAGACCACGGCGGCCTCGAAGATCCTCGAGGGCTGGAAGCCCCCCTACGACGCAACCGTGGTGGCTCGGCTACGCGCGGCCGGCATGCCGATCCTGGGCAAGACCAACCTGGACGAGTTCGCGATGGGATCCTCCACGGAGTTCTCCGCGTTCGGGCCCTCCCACAACCCCTGGGACCTGGACCGGATCCCGGGCGGCTCCGGGGGAGGCTCCGCAGCGGCGGTGGGTTCGTTCCAGGCGCCCCTCGCGCTCGGCTCGGACACGGGCGGATCCATCCGCCAGCCGGCCGCGGTGACCGGGACCGTGGGGATCAAGCCCACCTACGGCGGGGTCTCGCGCTACGGGATCATCGCGCTCGCGTCCTCGCTGGACCAGGTGGGGCCCGTGGCGCGCCGGGTACCGGATGCGGCGCTGCTGCACTCCGTGATCGCCGGCCATGACCCGCTGGACTCCACCTCCCTGCCGGACCAGCCGGCCGACTTCCTGGCCGCCACCCGGCGCGAGTCCCTGAAGGGGCTGCGCGTGGGCGTGGTGAAGGAACTGGACGGAGAGGGCTACCAGGACTCGGTGCGCTCCTCCTTCGAGGCCTCGCTCGACCTGCTGCGGGAGCTCGGGGCGGAGATCGTGGAGGTCTCCTGTCCCACGTTCGACTACTCGCTGGCCGCCTACTACCTGATCCTGCCCGCTGAGGCCTCCTCGAACCTCGCCCGGTTCGATGGCATGAAGTACGGCCTGCGCGTGGAGCCTACCGAGGGCCCCGTCACCGCCGAGCGCGTCATGTCCGCCACGCGCGGCGCGGGCTTCGGCCCGGAGGTCAAGCGCCGGATCATCCTGGGCACCTACGCGCTGTCCGCCGGCTACTACGACGACTACTACGGCTCCGCGCAGAAGGCCCGCACCTTGATCCAGCGGGACTTCGCGGCCGCCTTCGAGGCGGCGGACGTGCTGGTCTCCCCGGCCGTGCCCACCACGGCCTTCCGGTTCGGGGAGAAGATCGACGATCCGCTCGCCATGTACCTCAACGACATCGCCACCACGCCCGCCAACATGGCCGGCGTCCCCGCGATGTCCCTGCCCTCCGGCGTGGCCGACGACGGACTGCCGGTGGGCTTCCAGATCATCGCCCCCGCCCGCGAGGACCAGCGCATGTACGAGGTGGCCGGTCCGCTCGAGCGCGCGCTCGAGGAGCGCTGGGGCGGCCCGCTGCTCGAGGTGCACGCCGCGAAACTCGCCGCGGCGCTGGAGAGCGGCCCCGGCCAACCCGGAGGGGATCGTGGCCCGGCCGGTGTGTCCGGCCCGAGCGGGGATCGTGGCCCGGCTGGCGCGACCGGCCAGGGCGTGGAGGGAGGAGCCCGATGACGCAACTCATGGACTACGAGGAGGCGGTGGCCCGGTTCGATCCGGTGATCGGCCTCGAGGTGCACGTGGAACTCTCCACGGCCACCAAGATGTTCGACTCCGCACCCGTGACCTTCGGGGCGCCGCCGAACACGCAGGTCACACCCGTCTCGCTCGGGCTGCCCGGCGCACTGCCGGTGGTCAACCGCCAGGCGGTGGAGTACGCGGTTCGGATCGGGCTGGCGCTCGGGTGCCAGATCGCCCACACCTGCCGATTCGCGCGGAAGAACTACTTCTACCCGGACGTGCCGAAGAACTTCCAGACCTCCC
>CAZTOM010000018.1:3893-17769 GCA_964615555.1 uncultured Actinomycetaceae bacterium | reverse complement strand
CGCATCCTCGGCTATGACGACGCCTTCGCCGACTACTGGGAGTTCCTCGAACCCCGCCTCGCCCATGCCTGGCGCCTCCTCGCCCCCACGGGCACGCTCTACCTCCACCTGGACTACCGCGAGGTCCACTACGCCAAGGTGCTCCTGGACCAGCTCTTCGGCCGTGAATGCTTCCTGAACGAGATCATCTGGGCCTACGACTACGGCGCCCGCACCACCAAGCGCTGGCCCTCCAAGCACGACACGATCCTCGTGTATGTGAAGGACCCCGCCCACTACTTCTTCAACTCCGCGGAGGTGGACCGCGAGCCCTACATGGCCCCGGGCCTCGTCACCCCCGAGAAGGCGGCGCGCGGCAAGCTTCCCACCGACGTCTGGTGGCACACCATCGTCTCGCCCACGGGTAGGGAGAAGACCGGGTACGCCACCCAGAAGCCGGAGGGAATCCTGCGCCGCATCATCCAGGCCTCCTCCCGCCCCGGCGACTGGGTCCTCGACTTCTTCGCCGGCTCCGGCACCACCGGCGCCGTGGCACAGCAACTCGGCCGCCGCTTCGTGCTCGTGGACACCAACCCGCAGGCCCTCGAGGTCATGCGCGAGCGCCTCGGCCCCGGCGCCCCCGGGCGCCCGATCACCTACGCCACGCCGCCGCCCTAGCCGCGCGGCCCCTCGGGCTCGCGCTCACACCAACGCTCACGCGGGTACGTCCGTCAGCCGCGCGGCCCTTCGGGCTCGTCGTCCAGGTAGGCGTCGTAGTCGATCTCGATGTGCTCTGCCGACGCCGGGTCCCGCCCCGCGTCCACATCCCCCCTGCTGCCCGTACCACCTGCCGACGGCGTGGGGCGGGGGCCGTCGTCGGCCTGCGTGACGGGGGGCTCGCCCAGATCAGCGGACGGGGCGAAACGGGAGGGGGTGGCGCCGTCGGGAGAGGAAGGCACGGCGGAGGCAGCGGGAGCGGCGGCGGTAGCGGCCGAGGCGGCGGACGTGGTGGCGGGGGCGGCGTCGCGGGCCTCGCGCTCCCGGCGGGCCTGCGCGGCCTCGAGCTCCTTGGCGTGCTGGCGCTCGCGCTTCTCCATCTCGTTGGCCATGCGCTCGCGGTCACGGGCGGCGGCCTTCGCGCGGGTGGTCTCGGTGTAGCCGTCGAGGGCGACGCCGTCGGAGATGGCCTTGGCGGTGCGGCGCGGCATCCCCAGCCCGATCCCGAGCACCAGCCCGCCCAGCAGGGCGAGGCCGGACATGAGGTAGATGGTGGCCATGGGGGATTCGAACTTGGTGGAGCGGCCGGAGTTGGCGGCGCCCATCACCTCGCGCATGTCCCACGTGGTCTGGACCAGGTAGAAGACACCGGCGGCGATCGCCGCGAGGCCGAGGATGATCATGGCCACCTTGAGGATCTTCATGGGGGTCATGCGGCCCTTGGGGGCGGGGGAGAGGGTGGGCGAGGTGCTCATGGGACGAGGGTAGTCCTGCGCGGCGCGCCATGCGACGGGGATGCTGGGGTGTGGCGGGCCCTCGGGGGCCCGGGGGTGGCGGGGGTGCGCGCGTGCTGGGCGGATGCAGCCGTCCGGAACTGATGCGCGGGGGCTCGCGATGGGGTTGGGTAGGGGTATGAGCCCAGCGCGAACCACGAACCTCATCTTCCTCGGCGCCTCCGGCACCGTCACCGGGTCCAAGTTCCTCCTGGAGATCGACTACGGACTGCCCACGCAGCGGCGCATCCTCATCGATGCCGGCCAGTTCCAGGGCGAGAAGGCGTGGCGGGAGAAGAACTGGGAGGAGTTCCCGGTGGACCCCGCCACCATTGACACGGTGATCCTCACCCACGCCCACATGGACCACGTGGGCTACCTGCCCGCGCTCGTGCGCAACGGCTTCCACGGGCTCGTGATCTGCACGGAGGGCACGGCCCGCCTCGCGGAGATCGTGATGAGGGATGCCGGGAAGATCCAGGAGCAGGACGCCCGCTACGCCGCGGACCACGGCTACTCGAAGCACGATCCGCCGCTGCCCCTCTTCGACACCACGGACGTGGAGAACACGATCCCGCTGCTGCACTCGGTCCCCTTCTACGAGGACATCGATTTGGAGGACGGCATCACCGCCCACTGGGTGCGCGCCGCCCACATCCTCGGCTCCGCCTCCGTGCGGATCGAGACACCGGAGACCTCGATCCTCTTCTCCGGGGACCTCGGCCGGCACCACCACCCCATCCTGAAGCCGCGCGACACCCCCAAGGGCGCCGACTGGGTGGTCATGGAGACCACCTACGGTGACCGCGAGCACCCGGAGCCGGAGGAGGAGCACGCCGAGATGGCGGACGCGATCCGGCGAACCGTGGCCCGCGGCGGCCAGGTGCTGATCCCGGCATTCGCGATCGACCGCACCGAGACGATCCTCAAGGCCCTCACGGACATGTACAAGGAGGGCCGCATCCCGGACGTGCCCGTCTACGTGGACTCCCCGATGGGCCTGCGCGCGCTCGCGGTCTACGCGGACGTGGAGCTGGAGGAACTCCAGGAGGGCATGACGCTCAACGACTTCCTCGGGATTCCGCGCCTGCGCGAGTCGATGAGCTCGGACGACTCGAAGGCGATCAACCGCCAGACCGAGCCGATCATCATCATCTCCTCCTCCGGCATGCTCGAGGGCGGCCGGGTGCTCCACCACCTCAAGCGGCTCGTGACCGATGAGCGGAACACGATCATCCTCACCGGCTACCAGGCCGCCGGCACGCGTGGCCGCCAGCTCGAGGAGGGGGCCCGCGAGGTCAAGGTCCACGGCAAGTACTACCGCGTGAAGGCCGAGATCCTGCGCGACGACGAGTTCTCCGTCCACGGAGACGCTTCCGACCTCATGGACTGGGCGCAGGCCCTCGACCCCGCGCCCATCACCGCGTTCATGGTGCACGGGGACCCGCAGGTGGCCCGCCACTTCGCCAACCGGCTCGAGGACGAGCTCGACTGGGTGGCCGTGGTGCCTAGGTACGGCGAGGTGGTCAGCCTGATCGAGGGCAGCGAGGACCCGCCGGACCTCCCGGTGAAGGTGCCGAAGCCCCGCGATGGTGAAGTGGAGCGCCCCGCGGAGTAGTACAACTTTCAAGTACCGGGTACGCTGGGGGGATGAGTGATCCCCTGGCGCCCCGTGATTCCGACGTTGCCGGCTCTGCTGGTGCTGCCGGCGCTGCTGGCGCTGCCGGTCCCGCAGCCGATCCGGCCGCGCCCGGCGCCCGCATCGCTGCTGCCACCCGCATGGGCATGGTGGACCTGCGTGTCTCCAACCCGGACGAGGTCCTCGCTTTCTACGCGGACGGCATCGGCCTTGAGCCCATCGGCGCGGAGGGCAGCAAGATCACGCTCGGCTTGGGCGACGGTGTACCCGTGGTCACCCTCACCCATGCCCCGGAGCTCCGCCCACCCTCGCGCAGCGAGGCGGGGCTCTTCCACACCGCCATCCTCTTTCCCGATTCGGTCCAGCTCGCCCGCGCCGTCTACTCCCTCTTCCGCCGCTACCCGCACCTCTACCAGGGGGCTTCGGACCACCTGGTCTCCCGCGCGTTCTACTGGGGCGATCCGGAGGGCAACGGCGTGGAGCTCTACGTGGACCGGCCACGCTCCGAGTGGAGCTGGGAGGGCTCCCGGGTCTCCATGGCCACCCTCCCCCTGGACGTCCGCGCGTTCCTGACCCAGTACCTCCCGGCGGAGGACTACGGGAGTGGGGATACGCCGTCGGGGATGGAGGGGAGCGTGGGGCACGTGCACCTGCAGGTGGGCGATGTGGCCAGCGCCCGCGAGTTCTACGTGGACGCCCTCGGCTTCGACGAGACCGCCCGCTACGGCTCGCAGGCGCTGTTCGTCTCCGCGGGCGGCTACCACCACCACATGGCCATGAACACCTGGAACTCGCGCGGCGCCGGCCCCCGCCCGGCCACGCTCGGGCTCGGCCGTGTGGACGTCCTCCTCCCGTCCGCGGGCGAACGTGAGCGCGCGGCCGCCCGTCTGCGAGAGCGCGCCATCCCCTTCGACGACGACGGCGCATCCCTCCTGGTCCGCGACCCGTGGGAGAACCTCATCAGGCTGTCAGTAGACGACTGACCGCTTCCTGGTGGCCGCCGCCCGCTCGGGGTGATCGCTGCGCGCCCCTGCACAGGAATGCGGCTACGCGACCAGGATTCAGGATCGCGCCCACGGGAGAGGCCCGATTGGGGAACCTTGGCATCAGGAATGAGACAGGGTTTGACCAAACGGCCCTCCAAGTCTACGTTGTGGACATCGTGCTTGGCGCTAGCGGCAGCGGAGCGCGTGCGTGCAGGGGAGTTCGCGCTCGATTGATCCGCGGCGATTCGCCTCAGGGGGAGAGGTTGGAACGCCACGACAAAGCGGGGCGGATACCAGGTATCCGCCCCGCTTTTTGATGTCGCTTCTAGTACTCGGCGCCGCCGTAGCCGCCGCGGTCGCCACCGTAGCCACGGTCACCACCACGGCCACCGCCGCCGTAACCACCACGGTCACCGCCGCGTCCGCCGCCACCGCCATAGCCGCCACGGTCGCCGTAGCCACCGCCGCCACCGCCGCCGTAGCCGCCGCCACCGCCATAGCCGCCACGGTCGCCGTAGCCACCACCGCCGCCATAGCCGCCGCGGCCTCCGCCGCCGCCGTAGCCGCCACGGCCACCGCGCTCGGGGGCCGGAGCCGCCTCGGTCACGGTGACGCCTGCGGCCTGAAGGCCCTTGGGGCCCTCCTGGGTGGTGTACTCCACCACGTCGCCCTCGTTGAGGGCCTTGAAGCCCTTGGACTCGATTGCCGAATAGTGCACGAAAACGTCAGCGGAGCCGTCCTCGGGAGCGATGAACCCGAAACCCTTCTCCGCGTTGAACCACTTGACAGTGCCTGTTGCCATTGCTGTGTTGCTCATTCCTTCTGGAAGTGGGCCCCCAACTTTTCGGGTGGCCCGCGTGTTGCCGCGCCTCGAGACAACGTCTTCCAGAATGAACGGCACCCCGGTTTGGGCGCCTCGAACAGCTGAACTACTGATTGCACAACGTTACGCGGCACCTCTGAGGTTATCGGGTCCGGGGCAAGTCCGAAAGGCGAGCCGCGTGAACGTTATGGGAAGAACACCGAGGTCGGCTGTGTCCCACCCGGCGCCGCGGCATCGGGACGCTCGGCCGGGATCTCGAAAGTGATGAGCTGCAGCGCCAACCATGCCGGACCGAAGTGCAAACCATGCCGGGCCGCAGCGAAACCATGCCCCGCCGCAGCAGCGAGCGCAAGCGCAGGGCTTGACAAGTGCAGGTCAGGCCATTAGTTTTACACTAAATAAAGTCCCAAATGAACACAACGAGGTGGAGAGATGGGCCGCTCAAGCGGTGAGGAGACCCGCACCTGGCGCACGCCGGCGGAATCCCGGGGCGATCTGGTCCCCTCAGCGATCCTTGCCCTTCTGGGCACGCAGGGACCCACCTCCCGTGCCCAGATCGCCCGCCAGCTGGGCGTTTCCCCCGCCACCGTCACGCAGGTCACCAAGCAACTCATCGCGGCGGAGCTCATCAAAGAACTCGATACCCCTGCTCGCTCGACCGGTGGCCGCCCGGCAAGGCAGCTCGCCCTGGCGGCCGCCCCATCTGCCGCCACCTCACCCGGGGCACTCGGGGTCAAGGTCTCCGAATCCCACGTGAACGTGGTGGTCGTGGATCTCGCGGGCACGGTGCGCTGGGCCCGCGAGTACCCCTTCAGGTCCTCCGCTCCAGACGCCCTCGACCGCCTCGCAGCACTCCTGCGGGAAGCACTCGAGTCCCATCGCACGCACGGCGGTGGCACGATCCTCGGGGTGGGTGTGGGTCTCCCCGGAAGTGTGGACGCCCAGGCCAACGGAGCAGTGGCTGCTCCCACCCTCGGGTGGGCTGACGCGCAGGTCGGAGCGGTGCTCCGGAGCGCCCTCGGTCTCCCGGTGCTCGTAGAGAACGACGTGAACGCCCTCGCAGTGGCCGAGTCCCTCTACGGCGTGGGCCAGCGGCACTCCTCCTACATGGTGGTCACGATCGGCCGCGGTATCGGATGCGGCATCGTGATCGACGGCGCGATCTACCGCGGTGCGGGCGGCGGTGCGGGCGAGATCGGCCACGTCCCCGTCTCCGACGACGGTCCGCCCTGCGGGTGCGGGAACACCGGCTGCCTCGAGGCCTACGTGGGTGAGGACGGGCTCGTCACCGCCGCCCTCACGAGCGGGGCGATCGGACCGGACGGCACCATGTCGGACCTCGTCTCGGCCGCCCTCTCCGGCGACCACGCAGCCGCCGGCGTCTTCCACGAGGCGGGCCGGATCCTGGGGCGCACCCTCGCCGGCGTCGTCCACACCGTCGACCCCGAGGTCATCGTCCTCCTTGGCGAGGGAATCCAGGCATGGCCCTACTGGCAGCGGGGCTTCGAGGAGACCTTCCGCGCCCGCCTCATGCCCAGCCGCCGCTCCCTGCCGTACCTGACCGAGGCGTGGGATGACAACCAGTGGGCGCAGGGCGCCGCCGCCCTCGTCCTCTCCTCGCCCTTCGACCAGGCGGGCGCCACCGGGGAGGCGGGCCGCCAGGTACGCGAACGCCTCCACACGGCCCCCGGTCACTGACATGCCGACGACGACTCCCGGCCTCTTCCGCGAGGTCACCGATAGCCCCGCGGCGGCTCCCGAAGCCCCCGGGCGCGGACTCCGTCCTGCGCCCGTGCGGCCCTCGCCGAAGCGCAGCCAGTGGGGCTGGGCGGCAGTCTTCCTCCTGCCCAGCCTCGTGCCCCTCCTCATCTTCACCGTCACGCCGATGTTCGTCTCGATGTGGGTCTCGCTCCACGACTGGAACCTGATCTCCCCGATGAAGTGGGCGGGACTCGGCAACTACCAGGACCTCCTGACCGATCCGAGAACGGCCGCGATCTTCGGGCACACGCTCTACTACATCGCGGGCTACCTCCCGCTGGTGTTCGCCGGCGGGCTCGGCCTCGCGGTGCTCCTGAACCGGGCGCTCCCGGCCCGAGCGTTCTTCCGGGCCGCCTACTTCCTTCCCGTGGTCACCTCGTGGGTTGTGGTCGCCCTCGTGTGGAAGTGGTTGCTCGCACCCAACAACGGGCTCGTGAACTGGCTCCTCGGAATGGTCGGTATCGACGGACCGGGGTGGTGGACGGATCCCGCATGGGCGATGCCCTCGATCATCCTGGCGTCCGTCTGGAAGGACCTCGGATTCATCATGGTGATCCTCCTCGCTGGTCTGCAGGCCATACCCGCAGACCTCCTCGAGGCCGCCACCATCGACGGCGCCAACGTGTGGCAGCGGTTCTGGAGGGTCACCTTCCCCCTCCTGACCCCCTCCATCTTCTTCGTGGCCGTGATCTCGCTCATCAACGGCTTCCAGGTGTTCGACCAGGTCTACGTCATGACCGAGGGCGGGCCGGGCGGGGCCACCCAGGTGATCGTGGGACAGATCCAGGCCCTTACCTTCCGGTACTGGAAGGCAGGGGACGCAGCAGCCCTGTCTTGGCTCCTCTTCCTGGTCATCTTCGCGGTCACCGTCATCCAGGTGCGGGGACAGAAGAGGTGGGTCACCCATGCGTAGGCACACCCGAACCTCCCGGGGGCTGCTCCTCATCCTCACCGCCGTGGGCGCGTTCCTGATGCTCTTCCCGTTCCTGTGGACGGTGGTCACCTCCATCACCCCGGACGGGACGCTGGCCACCGGGCCGACCCTCTGGGTGGAGAACCCCACGCTGGACAACTACCGCAGGGTCTTCGACTCGATGCCGGTGTGGAGGATCGTGGGCAACTCGTTCTTTGTGGCCATCGCGGTGACGGCGAGCCAGCTGATCACATCGTTCCTGGCCGCCTACGGGTTCTCACGGATTCCCTTCCCGGGGAAGTCGCTGCTCTTCGGCCTATACCTCACCACCCTCATGATCCCCATGCAGGTGCTGGTTGTTCCGCTGTTCATCCAGATGACCCAGTTCAAGCTCAACGACACCCTGTTCGCCCTCATCGCACCATCGATCGCCTCGGCATTCGGGGTCTTCCTCGTCCGCCAGGCCGTTGATGGCGTTCCCAGGGAACTGGACGAGGCTGCCACCATCGACGGTGCCGGCCACCTCCGCATCGCGTTCGGGATCGTGCTCCCCCTCGTGCGCCCTGCCCTCGCGACCCTCGCCGTCTTCGCCTTCATGAGCTCGTGGAACTCGTTCCTGTGGCCCCTGGTGGTGATCCGTTCGCCAGAGCTCCAGACGCTGCCCCTGGCACTGGCGAACCTGCAGGGCCGCTTCACCACCGACTGGTCCGTGATGATGGCCGGTTCGGTGTTGTCCATCATCCCGATCGCGCTCGTCTACATCGTGGCGCAGCGCTACATCATCGCGGGCTTCGCCCACACCGGCATCAAGTAGTACCCAAGGAAAGGAAAGAACCATGTCCCGCACCACCCACCGCGGCCGAGTGCTTGCCGCAACGGGCGCTCTCCTCGCACTCGCGCTCAGCGGGTGCGGGCAGGGCTCCGCCACCAACCCCACCACACCGGCTGACCAGCCCACCACGCCCGTTCAGACTGCCACCGAGACAACCACCGAGACCGGAACGGAGGCCGCCGAGCCCACAACCGAGCCGGAGCAGACCCCGGAGGAGCCCGCCGGGGAGACCATCACGTACATGAACTTCTCTGCCAACGGCGGCAACGAGGAGAACCTGGACACGATCGCGGAGGCCTTCACGGCCGAGACCGGGATCACCGTGCAGATCCAGACCCTGCCCTACGACGACTACTTCACGGCGCTGCAGACCTCCGTGGCCGGCGGCACCGCCTCGGACGCGTTCGAGCTCAACTACGAGAACTTCATCACCTACGCCGCCAATGGCGTCCTTGCACCACTCGAGGGTGTGGACGCCGGCGTCTTCACGCCCTCGCTCCTCGAGGCCTACCAGTACGAGGGCGTCCAGTACGGCCTGCCCGAGTCCTTCTCCAACGTGGTGCTGTACTACAACACGGACCTCTTCGACGCGGCCGGGGTGGACTACCCCACGGCCGAGTGGACGTGGGCTGAGGAGAAGGCCGCCGCCGAGCAGCTCACCGACACGGAAGCGGGCGTCTGGGGCGACTACCAGCCGATCTCCTTCCACGAGTTCTACAAGGTGCTCGCCCAGTCGGGTGGCGAGTTCTTCACCGAGGACGGATCAGCAGCGGCCTTCAACTCCCCGGAGGGAATCGAGGCTGCCACCTGGCTGGTGGAGAAGTCCGGCGCGGTCATGCCGACCGAGGCGGACGGGGTGGGGACTCCCGACTTCGACACCAACCTCTTCAAGGAGGGCAAGCTCGCGATGTGGCATACCGGAATCTGGATGTTCGGGGCACTTGCGGACACCGAGGGGCTGAACTACGACATCGCGGTGGAGCCGGGTAACACGCAGAAGGCCTCCGCCATGTTCGCCAATGGTGTGGTGGTCAATGCCACCTCCGAGAAGCAGGAGGCGGCCGAGCAATGGGCCGAGTGGCTCACCGGTTCGGACATCGCCGCCACCACGCGGGTCGAGGCCGGGTGGGAGCTGCCCCCGGTGGCCGACCAGTCGCTCGTGGAGCCCTACCTCGAGATCAGCCCGCCGGCGAACCGCCAGGCCGTCTTCGACGCCCTCGAGTCCGTGGTCCTTCCCCCGGTGATTGAGGCGCAGCAGGAGATGCAGGACGCCGTCAGTGAGGCGCTCACCGAGGCTGCAGCGGGACGCATGAGCGTGGAGGACGCCCTCGCCCAGGCCGAGCAGACCGTCAACGGGCTGCTCAACTAGACGGACGGGTGGGCGCCCCCCGGGGCGCCCACCCCCGCCCAGGAGGCATTTCATGGAAGACCGTGTCTCCGCGCCGGAATCCACCGAGGCGCGGCTGCCCGCGCTCCTGCGGTTCTCGGCCGATCTCATCCTGGGTCTGCAGGACGGCTCCGGGGCCTACCCCGCCTCGCCCACGTTCTCCGCGTACCGCGGCTACAGCTGGTTCCGGGACGGGGCGTTCATCGCCGAGGCCGCCTCACGGACTGGGGCCAGGTGGGGGCAGCAGGAGCTCACCGATTCGGCCACGCAGTTCCACCAGTGGTGCGCCCGGGTGCTGACGGAGAGGGCGGATCACATCCGTGCCATCGTCCGCGAGGGGCGTGCGGGCCGCGAGGTCCCGATGTCCGCGATGCTCCCCACCCGGTTCACCTTCGCCGGGGAGGACGGCTCCGACGAGTGGTGGGACTTCCAGCTCGATGGCTACGGCACCTGGCTGTGGGCGCTGGCCACGCATGCCCAGCGCTCGGGAATCGACCCCCACCCCTTCGCCGCGGCCGCCACGCTCGCAACCGAGTACCTGGCCACGTTCTGGGACCACCCCTGCTTCGACTGGTGGGAGGAGCACAGCGAACAGCGCCACCTCTCCACCATCGGCGCCATCGTGGCCGGCCTGGAGGCGGCCGCCCGCACCACCTGCGCGGACGGTTCCCCCCTCCTGGCGGACGGAGTGCGCGCGGCGGCCACCTCCGCCGCGCGTGCCGCACGTGAGTTCGTCACCGCCCATGGGGTTGGCCCGGACGGCGCGCTGCGGAAGTGGGTGGGATCCACGGAGGTGGACGCGTCACTCGCCGCATGCGTTGCACCGTTCCGGCTCGTGCCGCCCGGATCCCCGGTCGCCCGTGCCACCCTCGCCCGCATCCGCTCGGACCTCGAGGTGGACGGCGGAGTCCACAGGTTCCGCGCCGACGTCTTCTTTGGCGGCGGCCAGTGGCCCCTGCTCTCCTGCTTCCTGGGCTGGGCACTCGCGGAGACGGACCCGGCCGAGGCGCGCAGGTACCTCGAGTGGGCCGCCGCCCAGGCCACGCCCAGCCTCGACCTGCCCGAGCAGGTCCCAACCCACCTGCTCCATCCGCAGCACCGCGAGGAGTGGATCCAGCGCTGGGGCCCGGTGGCCACGCCCCTGCTCTGGTCCCACGCCATGGTGCTCACCCTCGCCGATGTCCTCGATCTTCTAGAGGCTGCCGCGCCCACCGGTACGCCCCACGCTGCCTGAAGGAGACCAGTGATCCGCCACAACCCCCGCGGGATCGGCCACCCCTACGCCCGTTCGGCCGACCAGCGAACCCCGTTCATCCCCCTCGAGCGCGAACCCGTCCTCCTCGGGGTGGTGGTGGAGGGCGAGCCCCCCACCAAGGTGACCTGTGAGTGGCATCAGGGGGAGGCCGTCGTCGAACTGGAACTCGCGCCCGGAACGGGGGGCGAGGACGATGCGGCCGCGCTCGCGGGCGGGTCCGGCCACCTCGCGGCCGCGCAGGCGGGGAGCCTGACGACGGCGGGTGCGTGGTCGGTCCTCTCCCCGCCGGTTGGTACGGGCGCACCAGCGCGGTACCGCTTCCGCAGCGGAGCGGACTCCACCGAGTGGTTCGAGGTGGCGGCCGGGACCTGGGGGAGGGACGGAGGAGACCTGGCCCTCTCCGGAGTGGCAGCGCAGAAGTTCGAGCCAGACTCGCTGCAGTGGCTCGTCACCCGCCAAGGGGTGAGCCGTGCGCGGTTCGCGCTCCGGCTCGGGGCCGCAGAGCACGTCCTCGGATTCGGTGAGCGCTTCGATGCCGTGGACCAGCGCGGGCGGAGGTTGGACTCCGTGGTCTTCGAGCAGTACAAGCAGCAGGGTGAGCATGGGCGCACGTACCTGCCGATGCCCTTCGCCCACGTGATTGGCGGGGACGGGTGGGGTTTCCACGTGGCCACCAGCCGGCGCGTGTGGTTCGACGTGGGGGCATCGGATCCGGACCTCCTGTGGATCGAGGTGGAGACCGGTCTGGGTACGGACGCCCGCGGAGAGGTGGTTCTCCGCGGATATGAGGGGACGCCGTCGGAGGTGCTGGATGCGTTCCTCGCAGAGGTGGGCCGGCCGCGCGAACTGCCCGAGTGGGTATTCCGGCTGTGGGCCTCCGGGAACGAGTGGAACACCCAGGAACACGTGATGCGGGAGATGGACCTCCACCGCACCCACGGGATTCCGGTGGGAGCCGTGGTGATCGAGGCCTGGAGCGACGAGCAGGGCATCACGGTCTTCCGGGACGCCGACTACGCGGTGCGGGAGGACGGCAGCCCGTTCCGCCTCGAGGACTTCACATTCCCACCCGGCGGCGCGTGGCCGGACCCGGTGGGCATGGTTCGCGAACTCCATGACCGGGACGTGCGCGTGCTGCTCTGGCAGATCCCCCTGACCAAGACAACGGACCACGAACGCGATCTGGGCCCCCAGGTGGCGGCCGAGGCGGCGGCGCTCGTGAACTCCGGGCACGCGATCCGGGAGGAGGACGGGACGCCGTACCGCAACCGCGGATGGTGGTTCCCCCAGGCGTTCATGCCGGACCTCTCCACCCCCGAGGGCCGGGCGTGGTGGACGGAACGGCGCCGCTACCTCGTGGAGGGGATCGGGGTGGACGGCTTCAAGACCGATGGGGGAGAGCACGCCTGGGGGGCCGAGCTCCGCTACGCCGGCGGGCGGCGCGGGGACGAGATGAACAACCTCAATCCCGTCAACTACGCGCGCGCACTCGGGGAACTCCTGGAGTCCTCCGGGAAGCCGCCCGTCACGTTCTCACGGGCAGGATTCACCGGATCACAGCCGCACGGGATCTTCTGGGCCGGCGATGAGGACTCCACGTGGCAGGCCTTCCGCAACTCCGTGACCGCCGGAATCACCGCCGGGGCCTGCGGGATCCTCTACTGGGGCTGGGACCTCGCCGGGTTCTCCGGACCCGTGCCGGAGCCCGAGCTCTACCTGCGCGCCGCATGGGCCAGCGTGTTCATGCCAGTGATGCAGTACCACTCGGAGTTCAACCACCACCGGGAGCCCAAGCGGGACCGCACCCCCTGGTGGGTGGCCGAGGTCCACGGCCGGGACGATGTGATCGAGGAGTTCCGCGCCGCCGTCCAGCACCGCGAGGGCATGGTGGGCTACCTGGCGGAGCAGGCCCGTGCGGCCATCGCCGCGGGCTCTCCGCTGATGAGGGCCCTCGCCTTCGAGTTCCCGGACGATCCCCGGGTGTGGGACTACCCAGTGCAGTGGTTCCTCGGCACCGACCTCCTGGTGTGCCCGGTACTCGCGCCGGACACCACCAGTCTCGAGGTGTACCTGCCGGGCCGCGCGGGTGAGGCGGAATGGACCTGCCTGTGGACGGGCGAGCGCCTCGAACCTGGAACGCACACCGTGGATACGGACATCACGGGGCCCCGCGGCTACCGCCCGCCGGTCTTCCGCCGCAACTGACCCGGCGGCGAACGCCCCTGACCCGCCGCCCACACCCTCCCCACTCCCCGTCCCTGCCCCGAAAGTGGTTTCATAGGAGTCAGCGGACGGAACACCACTGAGGAGAGATCATGCCCTTCCTTCTGTTCTTGGGCGCCATCTTCAGCGTGATCTTCGGGATCGCACAGAAGGCGGCCGAGGAGCAGGAGCGCCGTGA
Organism: uncultured Actinomycetaceae bacterium; assembly: GCA_964615555.1. Taxonomy (GTDB): domain Bacteria; phylum Actinomycetota; class Actinomycetes; order Actinomycetales; family Actinomycetaceae; genus JAAZBW01. Next base: position 4,303 of record CAZTOM010000018.1, on the reverse strand, counting down.
CGCCCAGAACTACTACCGCCGGCGCGAGCAGGCGGAGTACGAGCGCCGCCAGTTGGAGCAGGAGCGCTACGAGCAGATCCTGGCCTCCCGCCAGCAGCAGATCCCCGCCCCGCCGCCGGCACCCACGCCCGTGAACGATGCCAACCGCCGCAGCCGCCGCTTCACCCTGCGCATCCCGCTCGCCGACTCCCAGATCGCCATGGCCCTGCGCCCCATCCGCGCCGAGGCCATGGCCGAGCACCACCAGATCTCCGGTGTCACGTTCGCCTCCGAACCCGGCGGCGGCGCCGTGGAACTCATCATCACGCTCGATCGCGGCACCAGCCTGGACGAAATCGCCCTCGAGGCCATCTTCCGCAAGGCCGACGACGCCCTCAAGCGCGGCTACCGCTCCGCCTGACCCGCGCCCA
>CAZTOM010000018.1:0-3793 GCA_964615555.1 uncultured Actinomycetaceae bacterium | reverse complement strand
CTACCGCGGTCGGATCCCCCGCGAGAGCACCCACGCGCCGAACATCATCAGCACCAGCCACGCCCCGCCCACCACGGCCGCCACCCACGCCGCGCGCGGAATCTGCCACACGATGAGGGTGGCCACGAACGGCAGCAGCACCAGCGCCGCCACCAGCAGCGCCAGCCCCGTCACGGTGTCCGTCCGGTTCCAGCCCCGCCGCGCGAACCAGTCACCCCGCCCCGACGGCGAGGACCCCCGTGGTCCTGTCTCCTCACCACTACCCGACGGCGGCTCCTCGGTTGGTCCCGTCTCCTCACCACTACCCGACGCCGGCTCCTCGCCCGCCACCTCCGCGGTGGACGATGCAGCCGTGGGCATGGTGACGTCCTCGACCACAGAGTCGGACTCGTGCCCGACGGGAGGTGGGCTGGCGAGAGAGGGGGAGGCGCCGTCGTCGGGGAGGGAGGGGGTGGGGGCTGAGGGGGCCTCGGAGGGCACGGTCTCGCGGCTCGCGGTCACGGGTCCTCCTTAGGTAGCAGGTGTTGCCCTGACCACCGTAGCGCGCGCCGGTATGCTCCGGCACCCGCCCAACGGGTGAAGAACGGGGGCTGTTGTGGGATTGTTACGTGCTCGCTACTCGCTGGCCATATGGCGCCCCGCGATGAAGCCGAACACCATCGCGGGCCCGATCGTGGAGCCGGGACCTGGGTAGGCGTAGCCCATCACGGAGGCCGAGGCGTTGCCGGCGGCGTAGAGGCCGGGGAGGACGGAGCCGTCGGGGCGGAGGGCGCGGCCGAACTCGTCGGTGAGGATCCCGCCATTGGTGCCGAGATCCCCGGGGTAGACCTTCGCCGCGTAGAACGGCGGCTTCGAGACGCAGCCGAGGTTCGGGTTGGGCCTCACGCGGCGGTCGGAGTAGAAGCGATCGTAGGCGTTGGAACCGCGGCCGAAGTCCTCATCATGGCCCGTCTTCACGAAGCCGTTGAACCGCTTCACGGTCTCGGCCAGGCCCTGCGGATCGATGCCCGTCTTGCGGGCCAGTTCCTCCACGGTGTCCGCCTTCACCAGGAATCCGGACTCCACCAGCTTCTTGGTGCCGAGCCCCGGCGGGGTCATGCCGTAGAGGTACCAGTTGCGGTGGTGCGCATCGATGATGTGCCAGGCGGGGATGGCGCTGACGCCCTCCTCGCGGTGCTTCGCGTACTGGTGGTGGCCGGCGTCCACGTAGGGCTCGGACTCGTTCATGAACCGCTGCCCGTCCGAGGCCACGATGATCCCGTGGGGCAGGGAGCGCTCGTAGAGCATGAACCACGCGGTCCCGTCCGGGTTCATGACCGTGGGGCCGAACCAGGCGGAGTCCATGTTCGCGAGCTGGGCGCCCGCGCGCTCCGCCGCCTCGATGGGAGTGCCCGTGTTGCCCGGGCTCCCGGAGGACCACTCCGAGTTGGTGGGGTGCTCCAGGTAGAGGTCACGCAGGTCCTGGCTCTTCTCGAACCCGCCCGAGGCGATCATCACGCCCCGCGCGGCCCCCACGTTGAGGGTCTCCCCGTACCGGTTCACCACCACCCCGGTGACCCGGCCGTCCTGGACGATCAGCTCCGTGACCTCGGTGTCCAGCCAGATCGGGACCGTGCGGTCCAGCAGCATCTCCAGCAGCCGGCCCATGAGCGCGTTGCCGAGCCCCACCATGTCCCGCCCCACCACGCGGGGCGCCACCGAGTCCAGGCCCACGGCCCGCGCGGAGGAAAGGATGGCGCGCGGGCTGCGGCGCATGGTGGCCAGCCGGATCCCGTCCGTGGTGTGCAGGGCGATGCCGCGTATGGAGTGGTGCAGCTTCTCCGCCCAGCGGCCGAGCCGCTTCAGATCGTACTTCCGGGCCTCGATCCCGCGGCCCTTCTCCTTCCCGCCCGGGTAGTGCGGGTAGTAGTCCGGGTAGCCCTTGCCGTAGCGCCACGGGAACCCGAGGTCCTCCAGCCAGCGCACCATCTCCGGGCCCTGCCGCAGGTAGGCCTCACGCCGCGCCGGCGAGGACGCCTGCCCGGCCCCCTCCGGGTGGTCCACATGGTCCAGGACGTGGTCCAGGTAGCGGCGAGCCTCCTCATAGGAGTCCGTCACGCCGGCCTTCCGCATCAGGTGGTTGTTCGGGATCCACAGGCCACCACCCGAGATCGCCGAGTTCCCGCCCACCATGCCCGTTGATTCCAGGATCACCGGTTCCAGCCCCGCCTCCTTGGCGGCCAGGGCCGTGACGGCAGCAGCGGCACCGGAGCCCACCACCACCACATCGGTCAGGTGATCGAAGAACTCGGGCATAGGGCTCCTCCTTCGTGGCCGCCGCCCTCCCTGACGGGAGGTGCGCCGCAGCCGAGGTGACGGGGACGGACGGGCGGGGGGCGCCGTCGTCGGGGATGGACACAGCTCTCCCTAGACGGTACCGCCCGCGCTCCTGCCCCGGCGAGCGCTCGGTGGAAGAATGCAGGCATGGCGGACCTGATCGACTTTGGCGGCATCACCGAGGAGGCCCTGCGGGGGGTGGGCGGCCTGAAGTGGCGCAAACCCGGGGTGATCGGGGCGTTCGTGGCGGAGATGGACTTCGGGATCGCGCCGGCGGTCCGGGATGCCGTGGTGGACTCGGTGGAGCGCGGGCTCACAGGCTATGCGACGCCGGAGCTGGTGCGGGAGATGCAGGTCGCGTACGCGCAGTGGGCGGCGGAGCACTACGGGTGGGAGCTCGCACCGGAGCGGGTCCGTCCCCTACCGGACGTGCTCTCCGGGCTGGCGTTCATGCTGGACCACCTGGTGCCGGACGGCTCCACCGTGGTGCTGCCCACGCCCGCGTACATGCCGTTCCTGACCATGCCGCAGCTCCACGGCCACGAGGTGGTCCAGGTGCCGATGGCGCGCGACGGGGACTCGTGGGAGTTCGACCTCGACGCCCTGGACGCCGCGCTCGCGTCCTCCGGGCGCGGCCTTTTGGTGCTGTGCAACCCGCACAACCCGATCGGTCGGGTGCTCGAGCCGGGGGAGCTGGCGCGCATCACCGAGCTGGTGGAGCGCCACGGGGTGCGCGTGTTCGCCGATGAGATCCACGCCCCGATCGTGTTCCCGGGCCACGCGCACGTGCCCTACGCGGCCACCTCCGAGGCGGCCGGCGCGCACACGGTCACGGCCACCTCCGCCTCCAAGGCGTGGAACCTCCCGGGACTGAAAACCGCGCAACTGGTGCTGACCTCCGATTCGGACCGGGACGTGTGGCGGCGCGTGGGGATGTTCGTGGAGCACGGCGCCTCCAACCCCGGGCTGGTGGCGAACGCCGCCGCCTACCGCGAGGGCGAGCCGTGGCTGCGCGAGGTGCTGGACTACCTGGACGAGACGCGCGGATGGTTCGCGGCGCAGGTTGCGGCGCGAATCCCCGGCGCGCAGGCGGGGGTGCCCGAGGGGACCTACCTCTCGCTCGTGGACCTGCGCGGCGTTGCCGGTGCCGAGCGGTGGGGGGAGCGGCCCGCGGCCTACCTCTCCGAGCACGCCGGGGTGGACCTCACGGAGGGACTGGCGTGCGGCGATGCTGCGGCCGGGATGGTGCGGTTCAACCTGGCGACCACGCGGGAGATCATCGACGAGGCGCTGGAGCGGATTGCGCGGGCGGTGGGTTAGCTGTTGGGTGGCGTGGTGCAGGGGCGTGTGGGTGCGGGGGTTTAGGAGTCCGTGGGTGTGGTGGTCTAGGAGTCCGTGAGTTCCGGGCGGCCCGCGCCATTGCGCCACAGGTAGGCTACGAGGTTGCGCGCGAGGATGTCATCCGAGCGGTAGCGGA
>CAZTOM010000017.1:0-18815 GCA_964615555.1 uncultured Actinomycetaceae bacterium | reverse complement strand
CGGCACGCCCCACACGGGCGCACCCCTCACACGTCGATGTGCCGCAGCAGCGCCGGCGCGAGGCCCACGTAGTCCGCAGGTGTCATCTCCGCGAGCCGCGCTTCCACGTCCGCCGGCAGCCCGAGCGACCGCACGAATGCACGCATCTCCTCGCCGCCCACGCGCTGCCCGCGCGTGAGTTCCTTCAGCCTCTCGTACGGGTTCTCGAGCCCCTCGGCCCCGGCCACGGAGGCGGCCCGCATCGCGGACTGCACCGACTCCCCGAGCACCTCCCAGTTCGCGTCCAGGTCACGCGCCAGCGCGGCCTGGTCCACGTCCAGTCCTGCGAGCCCGCGCACCAGGTTGTCCAGGGCGAGCAGCGAGTGCCCGAACGCCGGCCCGATGTTGCGCTGCGTGGTGGAGTCCGTGAGGTCCCGCTGCAACCGGGAGACCACCAGCGTCGCACCGAGTGTGTCCAGCAGCGAGCAGGAGATCTCGAGGTTCGCCTCGGCGTTCTCGAACCGGATGGGGTTCACCTTGTGGGGCATCGTCGAGGACCCGGTGGACCCCTGCGCCGCCAGGTTCTGCGCGAAGTACCCGAGCGAGATGTAGGTCCACACGTCCACCGCGAACCCGATGAGGATGCGGTTGAAGTGCGCCATGTCCGCGAACAGGTCGGCCATCCAGTCGTGGGGCTCGATCTGGGTGGTGAGCGGGTTCCAGGTGAGGTCGAGGCCCTCCACGAACGTGCGGGAGGCCTCCTCCCAGTCCGTCGAGGGCACGGAGACCACGTGCGCCCCGTAGGTGCCGGTGGCCCCGTTCATCTTGCCGAGAATCTCGGTCTGGTTCAGCCGCGCGAACTGCCGGTTCAGCCGCCGCGCCACCACGGCCAGCTCCTTACCCAGCGTGGTCGGCGAGGCGGGCTGCCCGTGCGTCCGGGAGAGCATCGGCACGGACGCGTTCTCGCGCGCCATCTCTTCGATCGCCATGATCAGGTCACCTGCCGCCGGCAGCCACACCTCGTGCAGCGCCCCACGCACGCACAGCGCGTAGGCCAGGTTGTTGATGTCCTCGGAGGTGCAGAAGATGTGCACGATCTCGTGGACCTGCGGCAGCACGGTCACGTCGATATAGCCGGGCGCCGCATCCAGCCGACGCTTGAGGAAGTACTCCACGGCCTTCACATCGTGCCGCGTCTCCGACTCGATCTCCGCCAGCTCCGCGATCTCCTGCTCCCCGAAGTTCTCCGGGATCGCCCGCAGGTACTCGATCTCCGCCTCGGAGAGCTGCGGCGCGCCGGGCAGCGCCCCCACCTCGGTCAGGTGGATCAGCCACTCGATCTCCACCACCAGCCGGGCCCGGTTCAGCGCCGCCTCGGAGAGGTGGTTCGCCAGCCGCGCCACCACCGATCGGTAGCGCCCGTCCAGCGGGCCGAGCGGGATGTCCAGGCGGGAGAGGTCAACAGGCATGCGCCCATTGTGTCAGTCATACCCCGACGACGGCGCCCCCACCTCCCGTCGCGCACCCACCCGCCGCTGGGCTACTACGCGAGCCGGCGCCCGCACCTCCCGTCGTGCACCCACCCGCCGCTGGTCTACTACGCGAGCCGGGCGCCGATGGCGTTGACGGCGCACTCCAGGTTGGGGGTTGCGATGGAGTGGTTCCCGGCGCGGTAGATGAGGTCGTCGCCGAGGGCGGTGAGCTCGGTGGGTCCGCCGCGACGGACGTCGAGGGAGAGGGAGGACATGGAGCCGGCGGGGACGGCGGCGAGGGAGTCGAGCAGGCGGTCGGTGGAGGTCCGCAGGCCCTCTGCGCTGGCGATGGCGGCCACCTCGTCCACTAGTCCGCGTGCGAAGTCGGGCTCGCGAGCAAGGGCCTCACCTATCGGGGCGTCGGCCCAGGAGGTGAGGAGCGCCATGGGGGCGAGGAAGCGGAGCTTCTTCCACAGGACCTCGTGCTCGGTGCCTTCGGCCACCACCTCCACCCCGGCATCCCGGAGCGCGCGCACCAGGGTGAAATCGGCCGCGCCCGACGCCACGTTCACGATGCAGAAGTCCACCGGGTGGTGGATCACGCCGTCCTCCCGGCGCTCCACCACCACGTTGATGGAGCCGTTCGCGGCGGCCGACTGGTTGAACACCGTGTGGACCAGCGGAGCGTGGACCACGCCGTTGAGCAGGGAGAGCACCTCCACGGGCTGGGCAACGCCCAGGTCCGGGATCACGTCCGCGAGCCCGTACTGCTTGACTGTGATGATCGCAGGTGCGCCGCCCACGGGTACGAGCGCCACCGTGGGGTTCACCGAGAAGGTGCCGAACTGCGCGGACTCCACCCGCAGGCCCTCCTGGCCGATGCGTTCCGCGGTAGCGGGCCGGGCCACCACGGTGACCTCCTGGCCGGAGCGGATGAGGAGCGCCGCGAGCAGGCCGCCCACGCCCCCGGGACCAACGATCGAGATCATGCTCCACGGTAACGCGCGCCCACCGGTGCCGCAGGTCCGCCCGCCGGCCCAGACCCCCGCCGTCTCCTCCCGCCACCCCCGCCGGCCCGGACTCCCGCAGGCTTGCCCGGCGCTACGCGTACCGTGCCGCCACCGAGGCCAACTGCGCGCCGTACCCGCCGCCGAACAGCGCCGCGTGTACGGCGAGCATGTGGAGTTGGTGCACGCCCACGCGGTCGCGCCAGCCGTCGGCGAGCGGGGAGATCTCGTTGTACCCGGCGAGCGTGCGCTCCAGCATCGGGGAGCCGAACAGCGCGAGCTCCGCGAGGTCCGTTTCCGCGTGCCCACCGTGGGCCGCGGGGTCGATCAGCGTCCCCTCCGCGCCCCGGCCCCCCGCCCCACCATCCCGCAGAGCCCCGCCATCCCGTAGCGCCCCGCCCCCAACCCCGGATCCTCGTACCGCCCACAGCACATTCCCGCCCCACAGGTCCCCGTGCAGCCGCGCCACCTCTGGGCACAGTGCGGGCTGGGGCGCGGTGAACTCGCCACCGGCCACCCGCGCCAGCGCGGCCTCCACCACCGCCACCTCACGTGCTGAGAGCGCCCCCGCGTCCGCGCCCATCCGCACGTACGGCGCCACCCGGTACTCGGCGTAGAACTCGCCCCAGGAATCCGGTGCCTCCTCTGCCGCGCCGAACACGGGCTGGTCCACCTCCGCCAGCCGCGAGTCTCCCGCCTCCAGCCCGGGCGGCGGCGCACCCCACCATCCCGCCCCGGCAGCATGCGTGCGCGCCAGCCGCCGGCCAAACGCCTCCGCATCCCCCGCCCCCGGCCGGACCGAGTGCAGCAACTCGGTCTCCAGCCAGCCGTCCCCGGTGGCGAGGAGCGGGACCACGGGGGCTCCGCCGTCGGGAGTGGCGGCGGCGAGCCAACGCAGGGAGGCCGCCTCCGTGGCGATCGCGGCAGGCGAGCCGCGCTTGCGGAATGCGCTCATCCCTCGATTCTGGAGCAGTCCCGTCCACAGGGCACCTTCGTGCAACCCCCTCCACAGCCCGACGACGGAGCCCCCCTCCCAGCCCCGGCCTGCCCCACGCTGGGGGCTGGAGAGGAGCGAGCATGTTCACGGGAGACGGACTCGTCCAGTTGATGTCCGAGGTGTGCGGCCGCGTGGACCGGTCGGTGGTGGACCTGGGGGGCGCGGTACCGGGCGGGTGGCAGGACGATGCCGCGGAGTACTACGAGGCGCGCCGCCAGGAGGCGGTGGTGATCGGGAAGGCCGTGGCGGGGACCGCGGAGGTGGCCCACGCACTGGTGGTGGCGTTCGTGGCGGAGGCGCGGCGCGCGGTGGCGTTGGCGCAGGTGATGTGATGTCGCGGCGCTATGAGGACGACCAGGCGATCGTCACCGTGTACAACGGGCGGCCCTCCGCGGTGGACACCGCGAGGCTGCGCTGGCTTGTCGGGCAGGTGGAGGGTGCGCTGGCGGAGGTGCAGGCCGCGCAGATGTCCGCGGTGCTGGCGCGGGCGATCGTGCAGGGGGACCACCGGTGGGCCCCCCACCACGCGGCGCTCGCGGTACGGGAGTTGAACCAGTTGTTGTGGGGGCCGCGCGGGCTCGGGGTGTACGGGCAGCGCCTGGAGCGGATGCGGGACGGGCTGCGCCAGGCGATCGACCAGTACGAGGCGGCGGAGTTCACGCTCGAACGGGTGCTCTCCGGGCAGGTAGCGCTCAGCCCCTGGGAGCGGGCCGCACTGGCGGCGCTCTTCTTGGCGAGCAGCGGGTTGCCGCTGGAGGAGGGCACACCCCTGTGGCACCTCGAGCGCCTGGTGGTGGCGGGTGCGGGGGAGCCGGGGGAGCGGCCGTTCGGATCGGACGGGGCCTACTCCACCTTCCAGCGCTCACTGCCGGTGGTGGCGGCCATGCTGGGGATGGTGCTGAACCCGGAGGGGGAGGTGGTCACCTCACGTGGCACCCTCCAGGCGCACGAGATGGCGCCGGTCCCGTTCCTGGTGGCCTCGCTGCTCAACCTCACGCGGCTGGATGCCTTCCGCGGGAACCTCGAGCTGTACCTGCGCCGGCCCGGCGCGCAGAAGACCCTGCTGGCCCGGTACGCGGGCGGTGAGGTGGTGGGCGGCTCGTGCCTGGGGGAGGTTCAGGGGGAGGGGATCGAGCAGATCGGTTCGTTCGAGGAGTTGGTGGCCTACTCGGAGGGGTTGTCCGCGGAGTCCAAGGAGGATGGTGTGGGGGTGATCTCCGCGGTGCGGAACGAGGGACCGGACGGGACCGCCTCGTGGGTGCTGGTGCTCCCGGGGATGCAGGGCGGGTTCGGGCACCACAATCCGCAGGACAACATCACCAACCTCCAGCTCATGGCGGGGATGGACAACGACCTGCTGGATGCCGCCCGGGACGCCCTGGAGGCCCTGCCGATCCGGGAGGGGGAGGAGATCTCGTTCATCGGGCACTCGCAGGGCGGGATCATCGCGATGGAACTCGCTGCAGATCCGGAGATCGCCTCCCGGTTCGCCATCGCCTCCGTGATCACCGCGGGCTCCCCCGTGGGGCAGGTGGCCGGGGTGCCGCAGAGGACGCGGGTGCTGCACCTGGTCAACGTGGACGATGCCGTGCCGGGCCTCGCCGGCCTGATGCCGCAGACCTCGGAGAACCACATGGTGGTGACCGTGGACTTCGACGGCCCGAGCGCGTACTACAACCACGCCCACGAGTGGGCCTCCTACGTGGAGGTGATGCATGCGAGCCGCCACGAGGCCCTCGAGGTGGACGTCTTTATGACCGAGTTCGAGGAACTCCACTGGGACGCGGAGGGTGCCGAGCAGGTGGAGTACGTGTTCGAGTTCGCGCGCACGAACGGTCGGGACAGCTGGGGTCAGGTCCTGCGCGAGTGGGGGTACTGGGTGGACTGAGTCTCAGCGGCGGCGGCGCTTCTTCCCGTCGGGCAGCACGGCGCTCAGCACGGTGGCGAGGATCGAGATCACGATGGAGCCGCCCAGCGCCCACCAGAAGCTGTCCACGAACAGGCCGTAGCCGAGCTGGTTCGAGATCCACCCGGTGAGCATCAGCATCAGCGCGTTGATCACGAGCCCGAACAGCCCGAGCGTCAGCAGCATGAGCGGGAAGGAGAGCGTCTTCACGATTGGGCGGACGATCATCTGCACGCCCGTGAAGATGGCCGCCACCACGAGCACGTAGAGGATCGCGGGCAGGGCATCGTCCGGGAGGTCCATGTTGATCCCGGAGAGCAGCAGGGAGGTGAGCCAGATGGCCAGCCCGTTCACGATCAGTCGGATGAGGAAGCTCATGTGCTCGATCCTGCCACGCCCGGTGGTGGCGGGGCGAGGCGGGTGGGCCGGCGGCGCGCAGGGCGGGGCGAGGCCGGCCGCGCCGCACGCCCACCCGCCTTGCGGGAGAGCCCCTGGTTGGTGCCATGCTTGAGACCATGGCGAAAGAGAAGAAGCCCGCAAAGAAGCAGGCCTCCACCCAAGGTAACGGGACCCCCCAACTGCGTGGCGCCGTCGCCGCGCTGCCCGCCTACGTGCCGGGCGCGCGCGGGGAGGGGCGGCCCATGTGGAAGCTCTCCTCGAACGAGAACCCGAACCCGCCGGTGACGGGACTGCTCGCGGCGCTCTCGGACCAGCTCGCGGAGGTCAACCGCTACCCGGACATGTTCGCCACGGAGCTCACGGCCGCGATCGCGGAGCGGATCGGCGTGGACCGCGCGCAGGTGGTCACGGGCAACGGGTCCGTGGCGGTGCTGGCGCACGTGCTGATGGCGCTCGTCGAGGGCGGCGACGAGGTGGTCTACCCCTGGCGCTCCTTCGAGGCCTACCCGATCGCCGTGGGCACCTCCGGCGCGGACTCCGTGCGCGTCCCCCTCACCTCCGACGCCCGCCACGACCTCCCCGCGCTCGCAGACGCCATCACGAAGCGCACCAAGGTGATCATCCTCTGCTCGCCCAACAACCCCACCGGCCCCTCCCTCACCGAGGCGGAGGTGCGCGACTTCCTCGCCGCCGTCCCCTCGCGCGTGGCCGTGGTCCTGGACGAGGCCTACCGCGAGTACGTGCGCACGGAGGGGGCCGTCGACGGCGTGGCCCTCCTCCGCGAGTACCCGAACCTCATCGTGTTGCGCACCTTCTCCAAGGCCTGGGGCCTTGCCGGCATCCGCGTGGGCTACGCGGTGGGCTCGCCGGGCCTGATCTCGGGCATCCGGGCGTGCTCCACGCCCTTCGGGACGAACTCGCTCGCCCAGCACGCGGCGCTCGCGGTCCTGGGGCGCGAGGAGGAGATCCTCGCGCGCGTGGCCGGGACCGTGTCCGAGCGCGAGCGCGTGCTGGACGCGGTCCGCGCGCAGGGCTGGGAGGTCCCCGAGTCGGACGGTAACTTCTTCTGGCTCGCGCTCGGCGAGGCGACGGGCCGCTTCGTGGCCGACGCCGCCGACGCCGGCCTCCTGGTGCGCGGCTTCAACGGTGAGGGTGTGCGCATCACGATCGGGGAGCCCGAGGCCAACGATGCGGTCATCGAGTTCCTGGGAGACTGGCGCCGCTAACCCGCCCAGAACCGTGAGGGCGCGCCCGAATGGCCGAGCCTCCCGCGCTAACCCCCAGCCTCCCGCGCTAACCCCCAAGCCGGAAGAGGTCTCCCGGCTGGCACCCGAGTGCCTCGCAGATCGCGGTGAGCGTGGTGAAGCGGACGGCCCGGGCCTTGCCGGTCTTGAGGATCGAGAGGTTCGCGAGCGTGATGCCCGTGCGTTCGGATAGCTCCGTCAGGGTGATGCCGCGTGCCTCGAGCACGGCGTCGAGCGTGCACACGATGCGGTGATCTGCTGGGGAGGGAGTGGTCTCAGATGACACCGTCGAGCTCCTCCCGTACCTGCGCGAGCTCGCCGGTCACGCGCGCGCCCTCGCGGAACGCTGCCCACGCCGCCAGTACGAGCACGCCGAACACCACCGCGGCCATCGGGAACATCGGGCGCACTCCTGCGTACATGCCCACGGTGTCGCCGAGTAGGCCGGAGCCACTCACGTCCTCCATCGCCACCGCGAATGCGCGCTCCTCGAGGATGTAGGTGACCACGCCGCTCACCAGGAGCAGCAGCGCCGCGAGCCCGAGGTCCCGCACGGTGCCGGGCGCGAACGCACGTCCGCCGCTCACGCCGCGCACCGTCCGCGTGCCGAGCACCAGCACGGCGATCGTGACCGCCGCGAGCAGGATGCCGGGCACCGCGGAGAGGATCTGGGCGCCGCGCGAGACCGCATCCAGCGGAAGCGGCGCGTAGGACTCGGAACCCTCCAGCCCGTTCCACACGCACACGTTCGGCACATCGCACACGGTCAGCGACCCGCTCCCAATGATGCGCCGCCCCACCAGCATCGTGAGCGCCGGCTCCAGCAGCGCCACGATCACCGCGATTCCCAGCAGCCACACCATGCCCAGCGCGATCCACGGGACGAACCCGATCGACCGCTCACGAAGCGCACCCATTACAGCTCCTTATCGATTATCGATTATCGATGTTATCGAGAAACGATAAAACTGGCGGTGGGTGCTGTCAAGTTCGATCTCGGGCTCGGCTGCTACGGGCTCCCGGCCATCTGGGCGGGATTTCGCACGCCCGGCGCTACGGATTCCACCCAGGTCTTCGGGCGGGCGCCCTCGGGCCCACGACGGCGGGTGGCGGGTTGCGTACGGAGGGCGGGCTGGCACCGTCGGGCCCACGACGGCGGGTGGCGGGTTGCGTACGGAGGGCGGGCGGGCGTCGTCGTCGGGCTAGAGGAGGAGGGCCGCGGCGATCGCGAGGGAGAAGGCGACCTCGGTGAAGCCGATGACGGCGGGGCGCAGCGGCTTGGTGCGGCGCTGCCACCAGGGCATGAGGTAGGCGCGGGCCACCAGCAGCCACCAGACGAGCACCAGGAACCAGCCACCCCACAGGGTGCGCTCGAACCAGCCGAGCGCCACGAGCACGGTGACCGCGAGGGCGCCGATCGCGTGGAAGAGGACGGACTGGCGGGCGGCCTCGATGCGGTGGCGTTCGCGGATGAGGGCCTTCACGTGGGGGATCGTGCCCCAGAAGTAGGCGAACTGGACGCCGAGGACCAGCCAGACCCAGGTCCAGCGGGGGTCGCCGTGGTCGGCGACGGCGTGGAAGGTCACCGCCATCATGAGGCAGGCGGCGAGGACGGTGGCGGAGTCGTTGAGGTAGGTGCGTTCCTTACGGTTGACCGTGCACCACACCGCCACCGCGATGAGCGGCGCGAACGCCACCACCCACACCGCGAGGTACGGCTTGAACACCGCGATGATGGCGGCGAACGGGATGAGCGCGATGCCGTAGGCGCGGACGGGCGGGAAGTACTTGGGGCGTCGGCGGGCCTTGAGCCACAGCATCGCCGCCTGGAAGAAGAAGTAGCCGATCCACCAGAACAGCAGCAGAGGGATATGGATCCAGTTGAAGCCGGCCAGCACCACGCCCGAGAGTGCCGGGATGGAGATCATGGCCCAGGCGCCGTGCTGGTCGGGAATCCAGCCCGGAGGGAGACGCTTGCGGCGCTTCTTGCGCGGCGCGGTGCGGGCGGTGGTGGTGGCGCTGCGGGGGGTGGTGGCTGCGCTGGGGATAGCGGGGGTGGCTGCGGGAGCGGTAGTTGTGGGTGTGGCTGGCGCGGAGGTAGCGGGCGGCGCCTCCATGGCGGCGGGGGCCGGGGCGTCTGCGGCCGGCGCTGCGGCGCTGGGAATGTCAGCAGTCTGCTCGGGCGCTGGGGCGTCGGAGAGTGGCGACGCCGGAGTGTCCGAGAGCGGGGAGGGATCGCGCACGGCGTCGGGCGAGTCGGTCATTAGTCCAGCCTAATCCAGAGAAATGAGGGAGGGATGGGCCGCAGGTCCGTGCCCGTCCACATCCCAGACTAGCCAGCGCCGCCCGGCTCACAGCGCCCCCACCCCGGGCGGCCCCTGGCCGCGCGGTGGAGCTGAGGCTTACCGGCTCACGCCCCCACCCCGGGCGGCCTCCACCCCGGGCGGCCCCCACCCTGGGCGGCCCCCACCCCGGGCGGCCTCCCGCGGCGCGATGGGGCTGAACCCGCTCAACCCCGCGAGCGTGCGCCTGCCGAACCTCACCACCGCCACAGGGCATAACTGTGGGTTTCCACAAGACCGGCCCGCCCGCACCGTAACTTACGCTGGCGTAGGTAAGGAGAGCTCGTGATCCCAACACTCCAGATGCTCGGCCCGGACGGCACCCGTCAGACCATCCCCGCCGAGGACGCCCAGCACCAGGCCCACGCCGCCCAACACCAGGCCCGGGACGCCCAACACCAGGCCCACGCCCGGCAAGGCCACACAGCGCACGCCGCCCAACTCGAGGCATTCGCGGCAGAACTGACCCCCGAGCGCCTCCGCATCGCCTACCGCCACATGGTCCGCACCCGCGCCTTCGACGACGAGGCCAAGTCCCTCCAGCGCCAGGGCGAACTCGGCCTGTGGGTTCCCTCGCGCGGCCAGGAGGGCGGTCAGGTGGGCTCCGCCCTCGCGATCCCGCCCCAGGACTTCATCTTCCCCAGCTACCGCGAGCACGTGGTGGCGGACGTGCGCGGCCTGGACCTGCCGCGGATCCTCCCGGTGCTGCGCGGTACCCGCCACGGCGGCTGGGACCCGGCGGAGTACAACTTCCACCTCTACACGTTCGTGATCGGCGCGCACACGCTGCACGCGGTCGGCTACGCGATGGCCCTCCAGCAGGACCAGCGGCGCGGCATCCACAACCCGGAGACGGATCCCAGCGCGGTCATCTGCTACCTGGGAGACGGCGCCACCTCGCAGGGGGACACCAACGAGGCCCTCGTCTTCGCCGCCTCCGCCCAGGCGCCGGTGCTGTTCATCGTGCAGAACAACCAGTGGGCCATCTCGGTTCCCGTGGAGACCCAGTCGCGCACGCCGATCGCCCAGCGCGCAGACGGCTTCGGCATCCCGCGCCTGCGCGTGGACGGTAACGACCCCATCGCCTCCTACGCCGCCACCCGCCTCGCGCTCACGCACATGCGCGAGCACGGCGGCCCGTTCTTCCTCGAGTTCGTCACCTACCGCATGGGCGCGCACACCACCTCGGACGATCCCACCCGCTACCGCACCCGCGAGGAGGAGGCCTCCTGGGAGGCGCGTTGCCCCATCGCCCGCCTGCGCGCCCTCCTCGAGCGCGAGGGTGCGGCCGGTCCGGACTTCTTCCTAGAGGCGGACGACGACGCCGCTCGCCTTGCCGCCCGCACGCGCGAGTTCACCCGGGCGAACCGTGCGGGAGAGGTGGAGGAGATGTTCGACCACGTCTACGCCACCTCCAACCGTCAGGTCAGCCACGAGCGTGACCTGTGGGAGTCCTACAAAAATCGGGAGGCCGCGGCCCGCAGTGGTGAGCCCGCGGGAACGGGAGTGGGCGACGCCGGCGTGGGGGCCGCCGTCGGGGGAGGAGCACGATGACCACCACCGAGCAACGCAACCAGCACACGCAGCCGGGCCAGGACACGCAGCGCAACGAGCACACCCAGCGCAACGAGAACACCCAGCACGAACAGCACACCCAGACGCTCCCACTCGCGGGAGCCATCACAGCAGGGCTCGCCGCCGCAATGGAGCGCGACGAGTCCGTCATCCTGATGGGGGAGGACATCGGCCAGCTCGGCGGGGTGTTCCGCGTGACCCAGGGCCTGAAGGACCGCTTCGGCGCGGACCGGGTGCGGGACACGCCGCTGGCGGAGTCGGGGATCGTGGGCACCGCGATCGGGATGGCGCTCGCCGGCTACCGGCCGGTGGTGGAGATCCAGTTCGACGGCTTCGTCTTCCCCGCCTTCGACCAGATCACCACCCAGCTCGCCAAGCTGCGCTACCGCTCGCACGGCGATGTGGCGGTGCCGGTGGTGATCCGCATCCCCTACGGCGGGGACATCGGCGCGATCGAGCACCACTCGGAGTCCCCGGAGGCGTACTTCGCGCACACCGCCGGACTGCGCGTGGTCACGCCCGCCACCGCCGCCGACGCGTATGTGCTGATCCAGCAGGCCATCACCTGCCCGGATCCGGTGATTTTCCTGGAGCCCAAGTCCCGCTACTGGAACAAGGGAGAGGTGGACCTCGCGCCGGACGCCGTGGACCTCTCCCCGGCGGGGATCGTGCGCGGATTGGAGTCCGCCCGCGTGGTGCGCCGCGGCGGGGACGTGACGCTCGTGGGCTACGGCCCCACCGTGGCCACGCTCCTCTCCGCTGCCGAGGCCGCCGCGGAGGACGGCGTGGAGTGCGAGGTCATCGACCTGCGGTCCATCTCCCCGCTGGACGTGCCCACCGTGGTGGCGTCCGTGCGGAGGACCGGCCGGCTGGTGGTGGCCCACGAGGCCCCCACCCACTTCGGCCCCGGCGCCGAGCTCGCCGCGCGCGTGCAGGAGGAGTGCTTCTACTCCCTCGAGGCACCCGTCCAGCGGGTGGGCGGCTTCCACACGCCCTACCCGGCCAACGCCCACGAACACGCCTACCTGCCCGGCCCCGACCGCGTCGTCGACGCCATCGAGACCGCCCTCACCCACTAGGCCGCCCGCCCCGAAGGAGCACACGAATGCGCATGGAGTTCCGCCTGCCCGACCCGGGCGAGGGCCTCACCGACGCCGAGATCGCCCAGTGGCTCGTGGCCCCCGGCGATGCCGTGAGCGTCAACCAGCCCGTCATCGAGATCGAGACCGCCAAGTCGCTCGTGGAGCTGCCCTGCCCGTGGGACGGCACCGTGCTCGAGCTGCTGGTCTCCGAGGGGGACACGGTGCCCGTGGGCGCACCGATCCTCGCCGTCGAAGTGGAGGGCGCCGAGGGCGGAAACGTCCAGGACGGCGCGCCCGGAGTTGGGGGCGCGGACGGCCCGGCCGGGGGACCGGGGGCCGTGGGCGGGTCGCAGGGTGCCGGGGGTGCGTCGCAGGGTGCCGGGGGTGCGTCGCAGGGGGACGTGCCCGCCGACGGCGGCGCTTCCGCTGCGGGGGACGCGTCCGGGGCCGTCCTGGTCGGCTATGGCACGCGCGATGATGCCGGCGGATCGGGTTCGGGCGCGCCCACAAGGCGCCGCCTCACCCGCCCCACCGCCGATGGCGCGCGAGTTCCCGCGGACGGCGCACCACATCCTCGTGAGGGTGTGCGAAACCCCGCGGAGGGTGCGCCAAAGTCACCCACCCCAGACGTGCCTGTTGCCGATTTCCGTCGGAATGATGGGGAGGATACCGACGGAAATCAGCAACAGCCCGCAGGGAACGGGCACGGCAACGGCAACGGCAACGGGAATGGGAACGGCGTGGAGGAGGATGACGCCGCCGAGGCGCGGCGCGTGCTCGCCAAGCCGCCGGTGCGCAAGCTCGCGCGGGATCTCGGGATCGACCTGACGGCGATCGCGGGCACCGGCCCGGGTGGGCTCGTGACCCGGGACGATGTGCTCGCCCATCAGGAGGCCATGAAGGCGCAGGACTACGCGCTCTACCCGGGGGACGAGGCGTGGCTCGTGGGCGGCAAGGTGTCCGCGGACGGGCGCCGCACCCGCGTGCCGGTGAAGAGCGTGCGCAAGCGGACGGCCCAGGCGATGGTGTCCTCTGCGTTCACGGCGCCGCACGTGTCCGTGACGCACACGGTGGACGTCACCCGCTCGATGGACCTGCTCGCGCGACTGAAGAACGACCGCGAGTTCTCTGGGCTGCGGCTCACCCCGCTGCTGCTGGTGATGAAGGCGCTACTGTTCGCGGTGCACCGGCACCCGGAGATCAACGCCTCGTGGGATGAGGAGACCCAGGAGATCGTCTACAAGCACTACGTGAACCTGGGGATCGCGACCTCCACGCCGCGTGGGCTCGTGGTCCCGAACATCAAGGACGCCCACAAGCTCAGCCTCAAGGAGTTGGCGCTTGCCCTCGCGAACCTGGTGGAGACGGCGCGGGCGGGCAAGGCGAGCGTGTCGGACATGTCGGACGGCACGGTGACCATCACGAACGTGGGCGCGTTCGGCATCGATACGGGCACCCCCATCCTGAACCCCGGCGAGGCCGCGATCCTCGCCTTCGGCGCGGTCCGCGAGCAGCCCTGGATCCGCGACGGGGAGCTCGTACCGGCGCACGTCACCACGCTCACCCTCAGCTTCGACCACCGCCTCGTGGACGGGGAGCTCGGCGCCCTCGTGCTCCGGGACGTCTGCAAGATCCTGGAGGATCCGGCGCAGGCATTGGTGTGGGGGTAGGGGTTCCCGGATGGTGGGGCACAGATGCGAGTGCGGTGCGCCATGGGAGCATCTCGAGGCGGGAAACGTTAGCGTTTGGATCTGCAAAACGGTAGCGTTTGGATCTGCAAAACGGTAGCGTTTGACGGCCTGAATTGGTAGGGTGCCAGTGTGTACCAGCGCCGGATCGTCGATTCTGAGCTCGACACCCTCCTGCCAGAACTCCCCGCGATCGCGATTGATGGCCCGAAGGGTGTTGGCAAGACCGAGACGTGCCTGCAACGGGCCGCGACCGTGTTCCGGATGGATGATCCGCAATCCGCCGCTGGGCTGGTGGCGGACCCAAGGATTGTGACGCAGGTTTCTCCGCCCGTTCTGGTTGATGAGTGGCAGCACTATCCGCCCGTGTGGGACGCGGTCCGGCGAGCAGTCGACGAGGGAGCGCTTCCAGGCTCTTTCCTTCTGGCGGGCAGCGCGGTCCCCACTGAGAAGCCGACGCACAGCGGGGCGGGAAGGATTGTCTCCCTCCGGATGCGGCCCATGTCACTGGCCGAACGGGGTCTGCAAGATGCGACTGTGAGCATCGCCGGGCTCTTGGCCGGTGAACGTCCTGCCATCGCAGGGGCCTCCAGCATGGGGCTTCGCGAGTACGCTCGCGAGATAACGCAGTCCGGATTCCCCGGGATCCGAAAGTTGGCAGAGCGCGCCCGGAGGACGCAATTGGACTCGTATCTGACACGGGCGCTCGAACGGGATCTCGCGGATGAGCACGGAGTTGTGGTGCGGCGCCCTGATTCGTTGCGAGCGTGGCTGACGGCATACGCATCCGCCTCGTCGAGCACAGCCTCCTATGAGGCGATCCGTGCCGCTGCGACCCCCGGGGAGGCCGAGCCACCCTCCAAGACCACTGCCATTCGCTATCGCGATTGGCTCACCGCGCTGTGGCTGCTTGACCCCGTGCCCGCGTGGGCACCGCTTTCCGGGGCCAGAGTGCGGCTCGCGAGTGCTCCGAAGCACCAGCTTGCAGACCCTGCGCTCGTCACGCGCCTCCTGAACGTGGATGTGCCCAAGCTCCTCACCGGGGAGGGCCGGGTCCTCTCGCCACAGGCTGGGAACTTGATGGGCTCACTCTTCGAATCATTGGCAACTCTCACCGTCCGCGCTGCCGCCCACGCCGCAGAGGCACGCGTGAGTCATGTGCGCACCAGCCGCGGTGAGCATGAGGTGGACCTGATCGCGGAGCGCTATGACGGCAACATCGTGGCATTCGAGGTGAAACTGTCCGGGGCGATTCACGACCACCATGTCAAACACCTCCACTGGTTCCGGGAGACCTATGGATCCCGGGTGGTGGACCTCGTGGCAATCACCACCGGGACGTACGCCTACCGGAGGCAGGATGGAGTGGCAGTGGTTCCACTCGCGCTCCTTGGCGAGTAGTACGTGCATCGTGTGGTTGGTGCCCAGAACATAGACCCGGAGAAACTTGGGCGAAACCCGGTTGGATATTGAGAGCCAATTCTGCGTTACGGTCCGGGGGGTGCCTCCGCATTTCGGATGGAGTCCAGTTCCTCCTGGCTCCAGGGAACCAAATCCGAGCTGGTGCCGCAGGCCTGGTCCACCACGGTGTCCTCCACCGTCGGTTGCACTACGTCAACGATCCCTTGGATGAGGGGTCGGGGTGTGAAGTACTGGCCAGCGCCAGCTTGTCCATGAGCCTGCGTCCGTTAGTCATGAAGTTGACTCCTTTCCGGAAGGGCCGGAACCGGTCGGGTGGGTGGGCTGAGGCGCGTATCGAATCGGGTGCTGGCAAGGCGTCTCTCGCTGAGCGTCACGAGTTCCAACACGTCGAGTGCCGAGAAGGCGCGCACGCGGGGTCCTGCCGACGCTTCGGTAAGGATGCCGGCATCCGCGAGTTCGCTGAGAGCGCTGTTCGCAGCGGGAGCAGAGACCTGGTGGATTCGCTGAACGGTCTGAGCGGTCATGACGGGTGTACTGGGGAGGTCCGCCAGAATGAGTGATGACGCCGAGTCGCTCCTGAGCTGGCGTTTCCGTCCCGCAGCCGCTCGGTGCTCCTGAATGCGCTCCTCCCATTCAGTCCGAAGCTGGGCAACGGCGGCCCGGAGACGGAACGCTTCCTCAGCAGCAAGGAGCGTGGCTTGGGTAAACTCCGCAATCCATCGGACTCGGCCGTCCTGAGCAGCCTCGCCATTCGTGTCTCCGGTGTACCGATAGTGGGTGAGTCCACCGATGTAGCGGTCACGGAATGTGCCCAGCACAAGGCTGATCGGAAGTAGCCACCCGGGAGTCAACCCCCGCCGGGCGAAGACCGTGTGGATGAGTGCTCTGCCCACGCGCCCATTGCCATCGGTGAAAGGGTGAATAGTCTCAAACTGGGCATGAACCAGCGCGGCCTGCACAAGGGCGGAGTGGGCGGCTCCGTTCACATATCCGATCAGATCATCGATGAGGTTTGGAACCAATTCCGGTGGTGGCGGGACGAACTGGACTTCGATCGGGTGGAAGTCTGATCCACCAATCCAGTTCTGAACTGTCCGCAAACCGTGGTGCTGGGGGCCGTCGGCCAGGAGAGCCGCATGGAGATCCACGACTGCCGCGGTCGTGAGCGTGGGCTCTCGCACCAGGCGGGTGGACGCTTCTCGCACCACGGTCAGGTTCCGGGCGACCTCTTCCGCCTGTGCGCCGAACCCCTTGACCTCAGCTTCGATCTCAGCCAGCTCCGCAAGTGCAACCTGTCTCGCGGTCGGAGCGATTCCCTCGATACGGGACGATGCAATTGCTTCAGACCGGAGGAGGAATCGTGCCAATCCTGCAAGATCGGAGGCGCTGGAGCCATCGTCCAGCCCCCTCACTTCTCGCTCGGCGATCCCGAGCGAGAGATCGAGTTCCTGAGGGATCCGGAGGGGGATATCTCGAAGCACGTCCGGAATGTAGGTGAGGTACGGACCTGACCTGCGTGCCGAGCGTGGGAGTCCGGACCCGGCGCTCGACTCCCAGCGACGCTCTTCCCAGCGGGCCACGGTGCACCTCCCTTTACCCACGTCCCGTCGAAGTTAAGTTTACGCTCCCAAAGTTAACTCAAGGGCGCCTCCGTGGCCATCTATTTCCTATCCTTCACAGGTTCTCGAAGTAGTCCTCATGCAGCCGGTACAGCGTCACCTTCTGCTCGGGCGGTACGCCCACCTCGTACTTGGTCATGAGGTCCGCGAGTCGTGGCCCGTCGATCAGCTCGATCCGCGCCCGCAGCGCCTCCACGTTCGCCACTGCGTCCGCCGTGAACCGCGAGGTGGTGATGAACACCCCGCGGTCGCCCTGCCGCGACTGCAGCGCTCCCGCGAATTCGTGGATCTTCGGCCGCCTGCTCGCGAGTGATCATCATGCGCAGATCGGGGGGCGACTTTCCGCTACCCAGCCCCCTCCCTCCCGGTACCCCCGAGGAGCCTCAGGGGGATCAACACGCGCGATCAGCACGGATATCCTCGTCGAAGCGAGCCCGTGGAGGAGGGATGCGCGCCATCGCAAGCCACTGCGCGCCATCGCGAGCCAGCGCGTGCTAATCCGCGCCAACCGAAGAGGAATTTATGACATCCCAGGACCAGGTCCCCCAGCACTACGCCCAGCCCACCCCCCAGCACTTCCCACCCCCGGGCGACCCCAACGCCGCCCCGCAGCACGCCGCCCCGGATCCCCACTCTGGCGAGCCCGGCTACTACGGCCACGCCCAGCCCCCATTCAATGCCGCCAGCCCGCACAGCTACACGCCCCACGCCCCCAGCCCCCACGGCTACACCACGCCCTTCCCGGCCACCCCCACCCGTAAGTCCGGATGGCCGAACGTCGGCATGATCCTCGCGGGCGCACTCGGCGCCGTGGGCGTCTTCCTCCCGATCGCCAGCTTCTTCGGCCAGACCTTCAACTGGCTCACGCCCGGCCTCTCCGGCAGCACGCAGACCGAGGGCATCATCCTCCTCGTGGTCTCGGGTCTCGCAATCCTCCTGGGCCTCCTCTCGCTGCTGGTGCCCCGCACGTGGGCGCGCGTGCTCGCCGGCATCATCGGCCTGCTCGCCGGCGCACTCATCGCCTTCGACGGCCTGCGCAACATCCCCACCATGAACGAACTCGCCGGCAGCGCCGGCACCGGCCTCTACGTCCTCGGGGCCGCAGGCGTGGCGCTCGTCATCTTCTCGCTCATCGTCCTCTTCCGCCGCCGCGCCTAACCTCCCCGGCACGACGACGGGGGCCGGGTTGCGCCGTCGGAAATGGCGGGCCCGGACGAAGGAAAGGTCGGGCCCGAGCGAACCTGTGACCTTTGGCAGGGGTGCCGCATCCAATCCCCCGTAGGTTGGAGGCGTGGGGTCATGCTTCGGGAGTAAAGGTGCAGGTCAGGCGGTTGCCGACCATGTGCGGGGTAGCGATTTCAGGGCTTGTTCACGTGTGCGTCACGCGCCGTTCATGGGGATGAAACGCAGGGTGGTGCGTGGGGTGAAACGGGGCGTAATTCGTGGGGTGAAACTGGGAGTGGCGCGCGGCGTGGTGCGTGCCGCGGGGCGTGCCGGGATTCTGGCCGCAATTCTGAGGGCCGTGCTGGCGGTGGTCCTGGCGCCGATCCTCGTACTCCCGGCACCGGCGTACGCGGACGGTGACCCCTCGGAGGACGTGATCCGGTCCCTCGCGGTGGACATGCAGGTGGGGTCCGACGGCGTAATCCAGGTCACCGAGACCTACGAGTGGGACTTTGCCGGAGCGTAATGGGCTCGGCTTCTACCGCACGGTCACCGCCCGGATGGGCTATGACCCGGACCCCGCCAAGATCCGGGTCTACCGCTACTCGGACTGAGAGGCCTCCAGCCCGTCGGGGGCGCCGGCCGAGGTATGGGTGGAGCGCGAGGGCGGGGAGCGGACCGAGATCGCCGTCGGGGCGCCGGACGGCAGCGATGACACGCGCTCGGGCGTGCAGGTCTACGTGCTCAGCTACCGGCTGGAGGGCGCGCTGAACGCGATCCGCGGGCAGGGCGACGTCCCGGACCAGGACGAGCTGTACTGGAACATCTTCACGGACTTCGAGGTGCCGGTGGAGCAGGTGAGCGCTCGCGCTCGGTTTCCGAACTCAGTTCCCGGGGCGGTTCCGGGCTTGCCTACAGC
>CAZTOM010000016.1:13926-18917 GCA_964615555.1 uncultured Actinomycetaceae bacterium | reverse complement strand
AGTCTAGGATCGCCTCTGTGGACCAGACCGAGATCGGAGCGAGCGGGCCGGGTGACCCCGAGCCCCGCCGGACCCTCGGATGGAAGCCACTGACACGCCAGCCCGCCCCTGAACCGGAGCCCGAGGAGACCGCGGAGCCCGCAGAAGCCGCAGAGCCCGCAGAAGCCGCGGAGCCCGCCGTCCCCACACCTCGCACCGAAGCCGAGACACACGCAGAAGCGGCAGCGCCGGCCCAGACCGAGCCACCAACTGCGGAACCCCCGGAACCCGTAGACGCCACACCCGCCCCGGCCCCCCAACCTCCACCACCGCAACCCCCGGGCGCTGACCTCCCCCCGCTCGAGCGCGAGAACCTGCTGCGCCAGAGGCTCGGCCTCCTCGCCGTGGGCGAGCGCCTGCCGCAGGCCACGATCCGGTGGGGCTGGATCGGCCCGCTCATCATGACGGCGGTCGCGGCCCTCCTCCGGCTCCTCAACCTGGGCCAGCCGGACCGCATCGTCTTCGATGAGACCTACTACGTGAAGGATGCCTTCACGCTGGACATCTACGGCTTCGCCACCCGCTGGGAGCCGGTGGACGAGGAGAACCGGAACCAGTTCTTCAACGTGGGCGACTACCGCGAGATGACCGATGAGGCCTCCTACGTGGTCCACGGCGACCTCGGCAAGTGGTTCATCGCGCTCGGGATGCGGATCTTCGGCGGGGACAACCCGTTCGGCTGGCGGTTCGCGGCCGCCGTCGCCGGGATCATCATGGTGCTACTCGTGGGCCGGATTGCGATGCGGATCTTCCGTTCCGCGGGCCTTGCCACGCTCGCCGCCGGCCTCCTCGCAATCGACGGCAACGCCATCACCCTCTCCCGGATCGGCCTCCTGGACGTGTTCCTCGCGGTCCTCGTCCTGGCCGGATTCTGGGCGGTGCTCAAGGACCGCGATGCGAGCCGCGCACACATGGCCCACCAGGTGGCGCACGGTCCCCAGCGAAGACTCGGGCCCGGGTCCGGGTTCCGCTGGTGGCTCATCGTGGCCGGCATCCTCCTGGGGGCTGCCACGGGCGTGAAGTGGTCCGGGATCTACGCCGCCGCGGTCCTGGGCCTCGCCGCCTGGCTGTGGGACCTCAACGCCCGCCAGCTCCTGCAGGTCAAGCGCCCGGTGGTCGGCAGCATCCTGCGGGGCGGCGCCCCGGCATTCTTCGCCCTGGTGCCCGTGACGATCCTCGCCTACGTGGCGAGCTGGTTTTCCTGGTTCATGCACGAGGGCGCCTACAAGCGGGGTTGGGCCGCCGCGGAGCGCGCCGCCGGCAACGATGTCCCGCGCGACTGGCTCCCGGACACCCTCAACGACTTCCTCGAGTACCACATCCAGATGTTCACCTTCCATTCCGGACTGGACTCGGAGCACCGCTACGAGGCCCATCCCGCGGGCTGGCTCCTGCAGCTGCGCCCCACGTCCTTCTACTGGCAGGAGTGGCAGGACGAGGACCAGCAGGCGCTGTGCGGCGCGGAGCGCTGCGTGGGCGCGATCACCTCCCTGGGCAACCCGTTCATCTGGTGGTCTGCCGTGATCGCGCTGGTGCTCGTGATCTGGATGGCGGCCCGGTGGCGCGACGGCCGCGCCGGCATCATCCTCACCGGCTACGCCGCCACCTACCTGCCGTGGTTCGTGTTCATGAACCGCACGATCTTCCAGTTCTACACCGTGGTGATCGTCCCGTTCGTGGTGCTCGCGCTCGTCTACGCGATCGGAGTCATCACCCAGCGCCTGGCCCTCGCGGACCTCTGGGACCCCGAGGGCCTCGCGGCCTCCCGCTACTTCCGCTTCCCCTCCCGCCCTCGCCGGCGCGCCACCCACGGTCCCGATTCCCCGACGACGACGCCCACCCCGGCGCCCGACCCGGCCTCCCCGGGCCACCCCACCCAGGAGGCACCACCGGAGGAGACACCACCGGAGGATGCCACCCCAGCCATCTCGCTGCCCGCGGCCACCTCCACCGGTTCCTCCCCCTACACCGGGACCACAGTCGCGGAGCCGGCTCCGGCGCCCGGGACAGCCACGAGCGCCGAATCCGCGCAGCCGGATCCGCGTGATGCGCGCACGCGGCGGATCGGGAACGTAATCGCCGGGACGGTGGTGGGCCTCGCGATCCTGGCCACGATCTTCTGGTGGCCGATCCTCACCGGGATGGTGGTGCCGTACGACTTCTGGCGGCTCCACATGTGGATGCCCTCGTGGGTGTGAAGCCCTGCATTCACAAACTCCACAAAACTGCCAGACAACGCACCCGGGATTCTCAGGGTCCATTCAGGTAGGGCCGCCAGATTAGTTGTTGTCGGTAACCGGAGCTTCTGAGGGGATTCGACCGGAGGCCGGCAGCAGGACCTTGACGACACAGGGCCTGCACAGTTCCACCCGACTGAGGGGAACGGTGGAACTTGCTGAGCGAGTGCTCGGCTGACTGGTGATAGACCCCCGGCGTGAGCTGGCGGGCCAGGTGCCTCCCCCCTGGGCCCGGGCCGCTCCGCCGGGGGTCAGCCTTTTCTCCTGCGGGCCTCGCTCGGCCTGCCACCCGGGGCGCGGGGGGGCTCCCGCGCACACAGTAAGAGGCCGCCACCCACGCGGGTGGCGCCCTCTCTCCGTTTCTCCGGGCCGCGAACTCTCGCACGGCGCGCACGCAGCTCCGGGAATGCCCCGGGCTCACACGGCCGTCAGGCCCCGCCGGCAGCTACCGCTTGGGGCCTCGGGCGCGGAACTCGTCCACGATGTCGAAGACCTTCCAGATTCCGAAGGTCAGCGCGCTCCACGCCACGATCGAGACGAGGCCGCTGATGATCGACCACGCACTGGCGTAGCCGGAGGAGATGACCATGATCCAGTTGAGCAGCGCCACCAGCGCGAAGCCCGCGAAGGCGCCCACCACCAGGTAGCGGGTCAGGTTGTCCGCACTGCTGGATGCACCAGCGGGCGCGGCGCCGTAGGGGGCGCCGTACGGCGCACCCTGCTGCGGGCCACTCTGCTGGGGGCCACCCTGCGGTCCACCATACGGCGCGCCCTGCTGGGGGCCGCCCGGCCGCGGGCCGCCGTAGGGGGCACCCTGCTGCGGGCCACCCTGCGGTCCACCCTGCGGGGGCACCGGTGCCGGGGCACCCCAGGACGGCTGCTGCGGGGCGGCGCCCGAGGCGGCCGAGGGAGCGTTGGGAGAGTCGGCGGGGCCGCCCTGTCCGGGCTGCTGGCCGAACGGCGGGTTCGAGGGGTAGTTGGTGGTCACGAGCTGATCCAATCCGTCCGAGATGATGTCTCTGTCAGGCACACACTGGCAACATCCGGGGCGCCGGTCAAGAAAACCCACCACTGGTGGACACCTTCCGCCAGCGCATTCCCCCTGCGCCTACACGCCCCACGGATCTGCCACAACGGGGTTCGAGAGCATCCCGATCCCCTCGATCTCCACCGTGATCGTGTCCCCCGGCTCGAGGAAGCGCGGCGGCTGGCGGGTGAATCCCACCCCCGAGGGCGTCCCCATGGCCACCACGTCGCCCACCTCGAGCTCGATCCACTCGGAGATGTGCTCGATGATCGCGGGGATGTCGAACACCATGTCCGCCGTGGACCCGTCCTGCATCACCTCGCCGGACAGGGTGGTGGTGATGCGCAGGTTGTGCGGGTCGAGGCCCTCGTCCGCGAGCACCAGCACCGGCCCGAACGGCCCGGAGGCGTTGAAGTTCTTCCCGCTCGTGTACTGAGAGACCCGGAACTGGTAGTCCCGGACCGTCACGTCGTTGAGGATCGTGTAGCCGGCCACGTGGCCCATCGCGTCGGCCCGGGAGATGTACCGCCCCGGCCTGCCCACCACGAATGCGAGTTCGCCCTCCCAGTCCACCTGGTGGCTCACTCGCGGCACGATCACACCCTCCCCGTCCGCGATCAGCGTGGACGGGAACCTTGCGAACACGATCGGGATCTCGGAGACCTCCTTGCCGGCCTCCTTGGCGTGGGCGTCGAAGTTGCGGGCCACGCAGATCACCTTGGGCGGGTTCGCGATCGGCACCCGCGCCTCCACCTCTCCACGCGCCAGGAGCAGCCGGCGCTCCCTTGCCTCGTCCTCGGGCAGGCTTCCCACCCACTCGACGACGGCGCGCGCCACCTCCAGCGCCGTATCCCCGCCGCGCAGGAAGGTGAGCATGTCGTCCAACTCCTCGATGACGGCCCCTCGGTCCGCCCCCGCACCGCCCCGCGCATCCGCACCGGATTCCGGCACCCCACCTCCGGGAGTCGGGCGGGCCTGGTGGGCGCGGGCGAGGTCCACGACGTCATCGCCCACGACGGCGCCCAGTCGGTCCTCTCCGCCGTGGCGGAACGAGATAAGAGTGGTCATGGACCAACTCTGGCAGGAAAGAATGGGGGGCGTGGAGCCGGCACGCAAACCCCTGGCCGCCATCTTTGACATGGACGGCACACTCGTGGACGTCACGGGTGTGCGCCACTACGTGGCGCAGCGGCCCCGCAACTTCGACCACTTCCACCGCGCTTCCCGCTTCTCCCCACCCCACCCGTGGGTGGTGGACATGGCCCGTGAACTGCACGAGGGCGGGGTCAGGGTGCTCGTGGTGACGGGACGGGCGGCGCAGTACCGCGAGGTCTGCGAGGACTGGCTTGAGAAGTACGCTGTGCCCTACGAACGCCTCCTCACCCGCGGTTTCCGGGACAACCGCCCGGACTACGTGGTGAAGGAGGAGATCCTGCAGCGCCTCCTACTGGACTACGAGATCGCGCTCGCGGTGGATGACAACCCGGAGGTCATCTCGCTGTGGCGCCGCCACGGCATCCCCGTGATCGAGGTCCCCGGCTGGCCCGGTCGCTCACACTGAACCACACGCCAACCCCATACACACATGTTCTGCCCATAACCCAGATCTTCGCTATCGGCCTGAAGAGAAAAGCCCCTGCCAGCGAACTGACAGGGGCCCCGGGATGGTGGAGCTAGGGGGATTCGAA
>CAZTOM010000016.1:0-13916 GCA_964615555.1 uncultured Actinomycetaceae bacterium | reverse complement strand
ATCCGTCACGTGCTGATCAGTCATATCCCCAGCGTATTACGAAAACAGTCAGACAGATAGAGGCAGTCCCCACGCCATGCGGCAACGCTCACAACGCCCGAAGGGCCGGAGCTGCACAAGCAGCCCCGGCCCTTCGCAATAGGGGTGGAGCTAGGGGGATTCGAACCCCCGACCTCTTCATTGCGAACGAAGCGCGCTACCAACTGCGCCATAGCCCCAAAGGCGAGAGCCAGTTTATCACCGCTCCCCCACCGGTCCACACCGCCGGCGGGTGACCCCTGCCACGCCGCGACGGCGTGGCCCACCTCGGTCCGCACGTTGCGGGTGGCACCGGGTAACCCCTGCCACGCCCCGGATCCGGACTCGCTACGCCCCGGAGACCCTCCGGCGGGCCAGCACGTCATCCAGCACGAAGGTCTGCGCCTCCGGCTCCTCCTCCGCGGCGAAGGACGGCGCGGCATGGGTCGGGCGCTCGGGCACGGCGGCCGTAGGGGCCTCCTCGGGCTCCCAGGCGGCGGCCTCGCGGCGCGGTGCCTCAGCCTTCAGCGTGTAGGTGGGCACGGGCACGGGGACCGGGGTCCACTCGGGGCCGCCCTCGGATGGGAGCGGAGCGTCGGGGAGGCGTCGGGCGGGAGCGGAGGCGTCGTCGTCGTCCCATTCCACGAACACGGACGGGCCGAGGTTCTTGGCGTGCTTGGGCGGGGCGGCCATGTCCACGGCGGGCTCGGCGGCGTGGGCGCCCTGGTAGGGGGCCACGATCTCATCGAAGGAGGGCTCACCCACGGCGGCGGGCGCCGCGGACTCCTCGGTGCGGAAAAGGCGCAGGCGCTGGTCGTAGCGGGCGATCTCGGCGCGGGCCTTCACGTCCAGCTCGCGGTCCACGATCGCGGCCTGCACGGCCAGGTAGCCGATCCCGGCGGCGAGCAGCGTGGGCACCACGGCCCACCCCCACGCCACGGTTCCGGCGCGCACGAGCACCCACAACAGCACGGCGAGTCCCACGAACGCGCCGGTGAGGACGAGGCGACGACGGCCGGCAGCGGCGCGCGAGGAGATGGCGGCGGCACTGGAGGCGCGGGCGCTCGCGAGTTCACGGGCGTTGACGCGGCGCGCCTCGGGCGCGGTGGGGCGGATCATCGCGAGGGCCTCCGTTCTCCGTTGCGCAATCTCCGGCTTCAGGACGGGGACCCGGACCTCCGCCCGGCGCTCCGACATCGCGGCAGCGGCGGCTGGCTCCACGAGCCGCAACCCCGGCGAGTACCGGTCCGCGACTCGGGACTCCGCCACCACCGCCTGACGGTGCGTCAGGTGGGGCACCAGGTACCCGAGGACAATCAGGGTCAGCGCAATGAACACCCACCCGGAAAGATCCACACGTCCAAACTACGGACGGTGGGTGAACTCGGGCCGCAGGCCGTACGGCGTGTCCGCAGGCGGCGCCCCGGGGTTTGCCCGGGTCCTCAGGACTCCAGCAGGAGCGCGGTGCGTCCCTACCCTCAGGCCTCCAGCAGGAGGCAGGGGACCTCGGCGCCCGCGGGCAGGCGCGCGGTACCCTCCGGCACCACGGCGAGGGCGTTCGCCCGCGCCAGGCCGGTGAGGGCGTGGGGGCGTCCCACGGGCTCCCAGCGGTACCCCTCGCCGGGGGAGCCGATCACGCGTGCGGGCACGAACTCGCGCACCCCCACCTCCGAGGTCCACTCAGTTGCTGCCCGTGCGTGGACGGTGGGCCGGTAGAGGGCTGCGTGCCCGGCCATGTGGAGGAGCGCGGGCCGCACGAACGCCTCGTAGGCCACCTGCACGGCCACCGGATCGCCCGGCAGGCACAGCACAGGTGTGAGTGACTCCGCCGCCCCCACCTCCCCGAGGGTCCCCACGCCGAACCGGCGCCCGGGGCTCATCGCCACGTCGTCGAAGCGGACGCTGCCCAGCGGCCCGATCACATCGCTGACCGTGTCCCCCTCGCCCTGCGAGAGCCCGCCGGTGGTGATCACGAGGTCCGCGCGCACCAACTGGTCCTCGATCAACTCGCGCAGCTCGCCGTAGGAGTCGGGCGCGGCGCCCACCCGGTAGGGCACGGCGCCGGCATCGGCCACGCCGGAGGCGAGGGCGTGCGAGTTCGCGTCGAACACCTGGCCCGAACGGGCCGGCTTCCCGGGCTCGAGCAGTTCGTCCCCCACGGAGACGATCACCACCCGCGGCTTCGGGTGCACCTCGATCCGCCCGCGCCCGAGCGCCGCCACGAGCGCGAGCTCCCGCGGCCCCACGCGCTCCCCGGCGCGCATGACCACCTCGCCGCTCGCGGCCTCCGAGGCCCGCCGCCGTACGTTCTCCCCCGGTCGCACCGCCCGGCGCACCGCCACGCGCGCAGTCCCGCGGTCCGTGTGGTCCAGGGCCACCACCGCGTCCGCGTCCTGCGGCATCGGCGCCCCGGACGCCAGCAGCACGGCCGCCCCCGCTGGGAGGCGCACCGGTCCGGCGGCACCGGCACGGACGTCGTCGACGACGACGAGCCCCACCTCCCGCTGGTCCGCCTCGGCGACGTCGGCGGTGCGCACGGCGTACCCGTCTGTACCGGCGAGGTCGGTGACGGGGAGGTCCGAGGGGGCTACGACGTCGTCGGCGAGGACGCAGCCCACCGCATCGTTGAGGGCGACGGCGAGCGGTGGGAGCGGGCCCACGATCTCGAGGCAGGCCTGCAGGTGGTCGCCGACGGTGCGCATGGCACTCCTCTCATCCGGTCTGCGCCTCAGGCTAGTCGGCCGGGGGCGGGTGGTCCGTGAGGAGACTCCGGGTAGTCCCCGGGTATGGTTCCGCGCGGGGCGTAATGGTCCTTCCGCGCGTGTCCCTGACCTCGCGTGATGAGAAGATGGAGGCATGCCAGAGCCACTGCGGCTTCCACTCACGATCGGACACGAGGTGGAGGACGCGAAGGCCGAACTTCGCAAGGTGATCCGCGAGCACCGTCGCACGCGGGGCGCCACCGAACTCGAACGTCTCGGCCACGAACTCGCGTCCCAGGGCATCCAGGCTGTGGGCAGTGCCCGCACGGTTGCCCTCTACGTGTCCACCGGAGCGGAGCCACCCACGCTGCCCCTGCTCGATGCGCTGCACGCCCGCCGCATCCAGGTGCTCCTTCCCGCCCTCGGTCCCGGCCTCGAGCGCCAGTGGGCCCTCTACCTCGGCAGCCAGGACCTGGCGCAGACCGCGCCCGGCCGGCCACCCGAGCCGTCCGGGCCGCGCCTGCCGGCGGAGGCGATCCAGAACGCGGACGTGATCATCGCGCCCGCCCTCGCGGTGGACGGGCTGGGCAACCGGCTCGGCCAGGGCGGCGGCTGGTACGACCGCATGCTGAAGCTGACTGACCCGGGCGTGCCGGTGTTCACCATGCTGTTCGACGAGGAGTTGATCGATTCCCAACTCCTCCCGAGCGATGCGATGGACGTTCCCGTGCAGGCCGTCATCACCCCCACCAAGGTGTTCCTGCTGGAGGGCTCGCGCCTACAGCGGGACACGCTCGAGAAGGTGGGCGCGGTCCGCTGAGGCACGCCGCACGCAACGCGCGCCGTACGCAACGCACGCAAGAAGCGAGAAGGTGGGCGCGGTCCGCTGAAGTGCGCCGGCAGCCCGGCTACGGGGTGAGGGTGAGCGTGTTGCGCGACGCCTCGCCTACGGCCTCCTCGGACCACAGCCAGGGGTAGACCTCCCCGTCCCGCCAGGCGGCGAGCTGGTCCGTGTAGTGCCCGGACCAGGGGTGGCCGGACGTGCCGGTGGTGACCACCCAGGTGGAGGCGTCCAGGTCCGCGAGGTCCACCACCATGCGCATGGACGGGCCGGAGGTGGAGGTGAAGTCCAGCATGCCGCGCTCGTCCTTGGTCACGGACCAGCCGTTCGCGTTCACGGTGGCGATCCCGCCGTCGGAGGGGAAGGGCGCGGGGTTGGTGAGGGAGGCGATCGGGCCGGGTACCGAGTCCGCGGTGAGGATCGGGTGGTAGAACGCACTCTTGTGGAGGTCGCCCCAGCGCCAGGTTGACGGGTTCTTCCCGAGTACGCGGGTGAGGTGGGCGCGGGCCTCGGTGAGGGACTGGAGGAGGATCTCGTCGCGGGTCTCGGTGACGGCCACGGTGGTCACGTCATCCCACCAGGCGCTCTCGGGCTGGCCGATCATGCCGTGGACCACCTGCACCCAGCGGCTGCCGCCGCTCATGCCCTGGTTCTCGCCGAGCTCGTCACCGAACGCGCGGAGGGCCACGTAGGCCCAGGTGGTGTTGAAGAAGGCGGCACCGGCGGAATCGGCATCGTTGGGGTAGCCGGCGTCCCGCCACTCCGCGAGCTCGTCCACGGCGGACTGGAGGAAGTCGTCCTCGATCTCGAGGCGCATGATGGCCGGCATGAGGATCGGGCCGAGCGGGTTGCGGGAGTCCAGCATGATCTCGTTAGCGCCCGCCACGGTGATCTCCTCATCCCCCGCGATGAGGCCGTTGAGGATGGCGCGGATGCGCTGGGAGCGGTATCCGGGATCGAAATCGTGGGTGAGGAAGGGGCCCTCCTCCGGGGTGGTGACGGCCTGGTTGGCGGCCACGATGTAGCCCTCCTCCGGGTTCAGGAGGCTCGGGAGCTGGGAGGCGGGGACGTATCCCTGCCAGTCGTACTCCGGGTCCCAGCCGGGGCGCGGCCACGTGCCGTCCGAGGGCACAGGGCCGTCCACCTCCCCGCGGATCGGGATGCGCCCTGGGGCCTGGAAGCCAATGTCACCGGAGGTGGTGGCGAACACGATCGCCTGGGCGGGGACCTCGAACATGGCGGCGGCCCGGGCCACGTCCTGCGCCGTGCGGGCCCGGTTGATCGCGAAGATCGCCTCCACGGTGCGTCCCGGATCGAGCGCGGTCCAGCGCAGGGCCACCTGGTAGCCGTCCACGCCGCCGGGCGGGCTGCCGGCGGGGACCGGGGTGCCGGAGAGGAGGTCCATCCCGCCCATGGTGCGCGTGATGAGGGGGCCGTGCTGGGTGGAGCGGACCTCGAGGATGCGGTCCTCCTCCCCGTTGACCGAGATGGTCTCGGTGCGGGTCTCGAGCGGGATGCGCTCCCCGTCGTACTCGTAGGTGCCGTCCGCGTAGACGCGCTCCAGGAAGAAGTCCGAGACGTCCGGACCCATGTTGGTCAGGCCCCACGCGAGGGCGTCGTTGTGGCCGATGATCACCCCGGGCATGCCGGAGAAGGAGAAGCCACCCACGTCGAACGTGCAGTCCGGGCCGGTGGCGGTGCAGTGGAGGCCCACCTGGTACCACAGGCCGGGTGCACCGAGCTCCAGGTGCGGATCGTTCGCGAGGATCGGCAGGCCGGAGGCGGTGTGCTCCCCGGAGACCACGAACGAGTTGGACCCCGTGGCATCCCCGCGGCCCAGCAGCGTGGGCACCGCCGCGAGCGCGTCCATGGCGGAGATCACCGCGTCCGAACCGAGCGCGTCCTCCCACGCGGCGGGGTCCGCCCCCGTCACCGCGCCGGCCGTGTCCGTGTCCGAGACGGGCGAGCCCGCCGCCGGCACGATCGGCACGCTGCGGTGGTAGGGGAAGGTGGGGAAGGCCTCCTCCACGCGTTCCACGCTCCCGAGCGTCTGGTAGCTGGCGGCGCGGTCCAGCTCGTCGTCATAGTTGCCGATCAGGTCCCACGCCATCGCCTTCAGCCACGCGAGGGAGTCCACCGGGGTCCACGGCTCCGGATCGGCCACGGAGACCTGGAGGCCGAGCACCGTGTACTCCATGCCGAGCTGGGAGGCCTCCCGGCCCTCCAGGTAGGAGTTGACGCCCTCCGCGTAGGCGGTGAGGAAGCTCTGTGCCTCCCGTGAGAGGAGGTCCCATTCCTGCTCCGCCACGAACCTCCAGCCCATGGTGCGCACCACGGCGTCCGCGGCGAGCGCGTCCTCCACGGGCCCCACCAGCTCGGCGAGCCGCCCGGAGGTGACGTGCCGGCGGTAGTCCATCTCGAAGAAGCGGTCCTGGGCATGCACGTAGCCCTGCGCGAAGAACAGGTCCTTGTCCGTGGAGGCGTAGATGTGCGGCACCCCGCGCGCGTCCCGCTCGATCCGCACCTCGCGTTCCACCGCCGCGCTGAGGGATCCGGAGTGCTGGGGCAGGGGACGGCGCAGCACGATCACCACCACGGCCACGCCCAGCACAAGGACACCCACGAGGAGTGCGGCGATGGCGGCGGTGATCCGGCGGCGGAGGGCGCGGGATCGATTCACGTTCCCGAGCCTATCGGGAAGGTCTGCCACCTTCCGGACGTTGTACCTCCCGCGGGGCGCGCTACCATTGGCGCCCGGAAGGAGTCCGATGCCCACCTACGCCTACAGGTGCACTACGTGCGCCACCGAGTTCGACGTCTACCAGCGCTTCGACGAGGACGCCCTCACCACCTGCCCCTCCTGCTCCGGCCAGCTCCGCAAGCTCTTCTCCCCCGCCGGCATCGTGTTCAAGGGCTCCGGTTTCTACCGCACCGATTCACGTTCCTCCACAGGCAGCTCCTCGGACTCGTAATCCACAGCCCGGGCCCCCGCACCCCCGTTGCGGGCCCGCCGGCGCTAGCGTCCCCGGCATGTCCCGCCGCTCCGCCCTCCGCCCTCCCTCCCGGTCCGATACCCGCTCCGGCACTCGATCCGGCCCGCCTGGTGCACGCTCCGGCCGCCGGACTGGGACGCGCACCGGGCCTCGATCCGGCCCGCCGCGCCTGCCGGACCCCTCCCGCTCCGCGCGTCCCGTTCCGCCCTCCCCGGGCGCTCCCCTGCGCGGGGTGCTGTGGCGCTGGCGGCACGTCTTCCTCGCGCTCGGCCTGGCCGCCGGCACCCTCGCACTGGTGAACACCCTCTCCCCCGACGACGGCGCCCCCGCCCTCATCCTTGCCGCAGACCGTCCCGCCGGTCACCCCCTGGGGAGCGGGGACCTACGTACCGTGACGCTCACCCCTCCCCTCCCGTCCGTCCTGACCTCCCCCGACGACGCCGCCGGCCGCATCCTTGCCGTGGGACTCCCGGCCGGCACACCGCTGACGGAGGGAATGCTCGTGGGCCCCACGCTGGCCGAGTCGGCGCCGCCGGGGTCCACCGTGGTGACCGTGGCCGTGGCGGATCCGGGCTCCCGTGAGCTCGCGGTGCCCGGGACGCGCGTCACACTCGTGGGCACCGATCCCTCATCCGAACGGGTGACCCAGACCCCTGACGTGCTCGTTTTGTCCCGCTTTGACCCGGCACCGGGCGGTGGATTGCTCGCCTCGGAGAGCGAGTTCACATTCCTGTTGGTTGCAGTTCCGAGGGAAGCGACTAGTTTTGTGGTGCAGACCAGTGCGGCAGCGCCACTCCGCGTTGCACTCGTATCCGAGCACTGACCCGAAACCCCTCACTGAAAGGTGACCTTGCCATGCTCAAGGGATTCAAGGACTTCATTACTCGCGGCAATGTGATCGAGCTGGCCGTCGGCGTGATCATCGCCGGTGCGTTCGGCCCGGTTGTCCAGGCCGTCACCGATGTGATCATGGGCTTCATCGCCTCGATCTTCGGTGCCCCGAACTTCGACGAGGCGCTCAACGTGGTGGTCAACGGCACCACCATCGCCTTCGGCCCGATCCTCACCGCCCTCGTGAACTTCCTCCTCGTCGCATTCGCGATCTACTTCTTCATCGTGGTCCCCATGAACAAGCTCGCCGAGCGCCGCAAGGTCGAGGAAGAGGAGGCCCGTCCGGAGGACGTGGTGCTCCTCGAGGAGATCAAGGACCTCCTCAAGGCCCAGCGCGCCTGACCCTACGCCGATGGTGCACCTCCCGTACGCCGATGGTGCGCCTTACCCGCACTATCGCCTGAGCGGCCCGGACTTCTGTCCGGGCCGCTCTGCGTATCTCAGGCAGCCGCGGTAGTCAGTCCGCCACAGAATCGGCACGTACCTTGGCGTAGCGGCTCTTCCCTGCTAACGACGGCCCCAGTGCGGGGGCACGTCCTCCCTGAGTCGGCGATCGTTCGAGTCGCGCCCATCGCCCCAGGCCTGATCCGAGTCCTCGCGCGCCCGGTCGGGCAGCACCTTGGCCGTCAGGGGTGGTGCCACGGCGGCGGGGTCCTTCCCCTCCTCGATCAGTTGCCGATCAACCTCTGACCACGCGACCACACGGCGGCGCCGCCGCTTCCCGCCGCCGGTGCCCTCAGCCTCCATGGCGCTCGGCGGCGGCGCGGAGGACCTGGTCGATTCGCGAGCCCTTCCGGGTGATACCGAGCTCGCTGCGCAGGGCCGCGACCATGGCGGCCACCTCCCGCTGCTCGCCGTCGGAGGCGATCCAGGCGGTCAGGGCGTCGAGTTGGTCATCCGAGTACTCCTTGATGGGCCGGCCCCGCGGCACGTCCGGCCGGGGCCCGCGCTCCTCGAGCATGTCCTCGAAGGACATCTGGACGGCCGTGGGTCCTGCGGGCGCCTCAGGGGCCTCGTCGGCTGGGTCCTCGGCCCGGCGCACGGCCTCATCGCCAGGGGACGGCGCGCCGCCGTCGTCGGCGGACAGTGCAGCCGCGTCGTCGGCAGACGGAGCAGCAGGTGCCGACGCAGCAGACGGAGCAGCAGGTGCCGACGCAGCAGACGGCCCAGCGGGCGCGGACGCAGCAGACGGCCCCGTGGGAGCGGAAGCAGCACTCGGTCCAGCGGATGCGGACGCAGCAGACGGCCCCGCAGGCGCAGACGCAGCGCTCGGCACGGGGAAGGGCAGGGATCCTGCCGGGCCGCCCATGGCGTCGCGGACCTTCGCAGCGATGGCGCGGGCCTCGCGCTGCGGGTCCATGAACACGGCCTGGGAGAAGGCCATGTGGGGCACCCAGCCGCGGGCCTCGAGGCGCTCCACCCAGTAGCGGTCGCGGCGGCGCAGGGAGGGTTCGGCCACGTAGTCGGCGTCGTCGGTGAGTACCCCCACGAACAGTTCGCCGGGGCGGCTCGGGTGGCCCACCGCGAGCGGGATCCGGACGGCGCCCTCGAAGCCGTAGCGGGGCACCACCACGAGTCCGAGGCGGTGGAGCCGCTCGGTGAGGTCCAGCAGCAGCCGGTCCGCCTCCCCCTCGGCGGGCTGCGAGCGGGCCTTGGTGGAACCGGGGGCGGCGGGGCGGTCGGAGGCGAAGTCGAGCAGTTCGGCCAGCAGTTCGGCGCCGGGGTGGTGGAGGCGGTCGCGCTCGATGTCCTCCGGGGCCAGGCAGGAGACGATCTCGAGGTCGTGGGCCACGGCGTCGAGGGCGTCCACCATGAGGGCGAGGCCCTCCGGGGCGGAGACGGGGCCAAAGCGGTGGAGCACCCGGCCGTGCGGGGTCTTGCCGAAGCCCACGGAGAGGATGACGGCGTCGCGCTGCAGGCCGGAGGCCTCCTCCACGTCCACCACCACGAACCGGTCCGGCTCCGCGAGCGCGCGGGCGAGTTCCCCGTCCTTGGCGGCCGCATGCCGGATCGCGCCGGCGGTGGTGCGGGAGAGGGAGATGACGGCCACTGACTGGTCCTCGCGCAGGTGGCGGCGGGCCAGCTGGAGCACCTTCTCCACCTCGGCGGGGACGGCCTCCACGGCCACGGTGCCGAGTGCGGGCATCCCGAAGCCCTCCACCAGGTGGAGCCGGATGCGGGAGGGCGAGGGCGGGGCGGGGAGCGTGTCCACCACTCCCTCCCAGCCGCCACCGGCCAGGAAGGAGGCGATGTGCTCCTCGCGGCGGGAGCGGTCGGTGGGCAGGACCACGGCGGGCAGGGTGCCGGCGATGTCATCGATGAGGCCCGTGCCGGGGCGCGTGGTGTCCCCCACGATCACCACCTGGGCGGCGCGGGAGATGGCGGCCACCACGTGCGCGGTGGGGGTGTGCTGGGCGCCGTCCACCACCAGCAGGTCGATCTCCTGGACGGCGGGGAGGGCCTGGCCCACGGCGAGCGGGGGCACCACCCACACGGGGCGGGACGCCACCGTGAGTTCGGGGTAGGTCAGCCGCAGTTCGCGGAGCTGGGCGCCGTGGGGATCGGCGAGGGTGACCCAGAACTCCCGCGCGGCCTCCTTGTCATCCGCGATCGCGCGGGCGCGGCGCCGGTCCACGGCGCGCCGCACGGGCCCGGGCAGGGAGGCCACCTGGGCGCGGTCCAGCTCGCGGAAGGCGTCCACGAGCGCGTTGAGGGAGGCGCCGTCCTGGTGGGCGAGCTCCGGATCGGAGGCGAGGATCTCCTCCAGCACGGAGGCCCACCACGCGAGTTCGAGCTCCGCGGGCACGGCCTCGGCGGGGGCGCCGTGGGTGTGGAGGTCCGCCAGCAGGTCCGTGAGCCCCAGGTGGTCCAGTTGCAGGTGCAGCGAGTTCAGCTCGGGCAGGTAGCGCAGCGCTGCCGGGTCGGAGCCGAGCGCGGTCAGGAAGTCCTTGAGTTCCTCGAGTGGGAGCGCGAACAGGTCCGTGTCCGGGAACACCTCGGTGAGCCCGTCCAGGCGGGCGATCGCGTCCCGTGCGGTCCGCCGCGCCTCACCGAGGCCCTGCGGGATCTGGGGCCAGCCGCCCTGCGGGCTGTGGCGGCGCCACACCTCGCGCTGGCGCTGCACCTGGGCGAGGGCCTCGTGGAGGTCCTCCACCACCACGCCGGGGCGCTGCATGTCCTGCGCCTGCTTGACCAGGCGGCGGCGCACCCGGCCCGGCATGGACACCTGGTGCTGGGAGCGCCACTGGGAGGAGGCGGTGGCGATCACCATGTCCGCGGCGGAGCGCTCGAACACGATCGGCTGGAACACGTCCAGGGACTCGCGGATGCCCTCGAGCATCTCGAGCTGCTCGTTCCAGTCCGCGAGCGATCCGGCGCGCTCCAACCCGGTCTCCCGGGAGATACGCCCCGCGTCCGAGAGCACCTTGGGCAGGACCACCTCGGAGAGGATCTGCGAGCGCTCCAGCGCGTCGGTGGCCTCCTTCTGGTTGCGCACGCGCGCCCCGAACCAGGGGGTGTCCCGGTGCCGGTCGGAGAATCCGCCCAGGATCGCGAAGCGGGACATCTTGTCCGCCGCGTCCGCGCGGGTGGACTCGTCCAGCCGCCCGATCGTCTCGCGGTCGAAGCGCACCCGCGTGCTCGGCCCGGAGGCGGAGGTGGTGAGCTCGGCAAGGTGCTGGAGGGAGTCGTAGGCGGAGATCTGCCACGGGTCCCGGGTCCGGTGGAGGGCGGCCGTGTAGTTGGACAGGCGCGCACGGACCTCCCGCAGGGTCGCACGCGAGAGGCGCACGGCGTCGTCGTCGAGGCGGTCCTCCCACGGTTCGAGGCCCGCCCGCAGGCGCTCCGGGGCGGAGGTGCGCCACGCGGGGTCCTGGAGGTCGAGCACGAGGTCGGCGAGGCCGGCGTCCGCGAGGGCCTTGGTGATGGCCCGGCCGGTGCGGCGGGTGCCGGGGATGTGGACCACGCGGCGCCCGGAGGCGGCGGCGTCGGCGAGGATGGCGGCCACCACGGCGGGTGCGTCGGAGCCGGGGCGGGCGTCGAGGACGAGGTTGTGGCCCGCCACCACCAGGTCGATGGCTCCCTGCTGGGCGGGGTCCAGATCGCCCACACCGCGCTCGGCCTCGGCGGCGCGGTCGGTGGCGTGCGTGGGCGGGAGCTCGGTGTGGAGGTTGCGCTGGACCTCGATGTCCCCGCCGAGCGCGCGGACCAGCGGGTGCTCGGTGAGCAGGGGTTCCACGGCGGCGAGGTCGTCGAGCAAAAGCTGGCTGGGGTGCACGAACGGACCGGCGAGCACGCGCTCGGTGGCCTCGAAGTCCTCCAGGTGGGCCTCGGCGATCTCCGTGATGTGCTCGATCGCCTCGTGCGGAGAGAAGCCGTGCTCGGTCTGGGCGAGCTCCGCCACGGGCGCCAGGTCAGCGGTGGCACCGGCGCGCTCGAGGGCGCGCACGAGCACGGGGTTGACCTCGATGCCAGGCTCCAGGAGCAGCTCGAAGTCCGCCTCCCCGCCGATCGGGCGCACGTGCAGCGGACGCATGAGGATGGGCGCGTTGGCCAGGTGGACCTCCCCGGTGCCGCCGTCCTCGCGGGCCTCCGCGGACGCCCACCGCGCGAGCCCGATCACCAGGTAGACGGGCACCGTGGAGTAGCGCTGCGCGAGCTCGTCCGCGTGCCCCAGGACCGTGCGCGCCGCCGAGCGTGCCTCCGCGTGCGCAGTGGTCTCCCGCACCAGGTTCGCGAGGCGCGTGGGCCGGCCCGCATACAGCTGCGCGATCCCGCCGGGGTGCGCCTTGGAGAGGTCCAGGAGGGCCCCGCGCAACTCGTCCACGTCGAAGAGCGGGGAGGCACCCGCGAGCTCGGCGAGCTGCTTGCGCCACGTGATCAGCGAACGCTCCACCGGGTCCGTGGGCAGCATGGTCGCCGCCTCCTCCGGCTCGCCCCCGTCCGGCGCCTCCCCTGTCCCCGACGACGGCGCCCCACCCGTTCCGTCAGGGAACGTGCCGTGGGGCGCGGGTTGCGTTGCGTCCGCGGGGAGTGGCGTCGCGTCCGCGGGGAGGGCGTGGGGATGGGGCTGGGCGGGCGTCTCGGGCGGGTGCGCGTGGGCGTCCGGATGGGAGTGGTGTGGGGAGAGTTGGTCCTCGTGGGTGTGGTCTTGGTGGGGGTGGGCCGGATCGGGCTGCTGCGTGGGCGTGGCTGCGGGCGCCGCGTCCTCATGGCGGGATTGGCCGCCACCGCGGCGGCGCGAGAAGAAGCGCAGCGGTGCCATCACTCCACGCTAACCAGCGGATTAGGGTCTCGCCCGTGTGGCGCGCCGCCTCGTGGTGATTGGACGCGGGCGCGTGGTGCGCTGGGGGCACGGGAGGGGCGGCGGACGACGCCCCGGGCGGAAATGAGAGAACGGAATGCGACACGCAGGGGGGCAGGCGTCGCATTCCGTTCTTGGCTTCGAGTATGCATCGTTCGGGCGGCCGATGCAAGCGTTTTTCTATGATTGCTGAATTTTGACGGTGCTCTCGCTCACAAACATGCAAGTGGCGGAGTTCTGCGGCAGGTGGCGGGTCAGGAGAGCTGGAGCGTGGTGACGCAGGTGGGGTCATCGGGGCCCGTCCCGATGGGTGCTGTAACCGTCTTCCCGCCGTAGTGGACGGTGAGCTCGAAGCTCTCATCGGCTGGCAGCCAGAGGCCGTAGAAGCCGTTGTCGAACGTGGAGACGGTCTCGTCCACCACAGTGGATCCGTCCGCCATGTTGGTGATGGTGAGGTCCATCTGCTGGTTCTGGAGTTCGCCCACGCACGTGGTGAGCGAGTGGTAGAAGCAGTCGTGGGTCTGGGTCACGTAGGGAGCGAAGGAGAGGTAGAACTGGTCCTCCGGGAGGGGCAGGGTCTCCTCCGCGCCGTCCGGGCCGCGCACCAGGAGGCCGTCCGGCCGCACGGAGGCGAACAGGTCCTGGTCACGGTCCGCCAACGTGGTGCGATCGAGCTGGTCCACCACCTCCTGGGCGGGGATGGCCTCCAGCCCGAAACCCTTCAGGACATCGCTGTTGTTGGGCTGCGCCGCTGTTGCCCCAGCGGGCGACTGCAGGGGCTGGTCCCCGGGATCGCCGGAGCAACCTGAGAGGACGAGGCCCGCGGCGAGTGCGGCGGCGGTTACGAGGAAGGATCGGGTGGGGAGCGTACGCGTCATGCGCCCGATGCTAAAGCAGATACCCGGCCGGGGTATAGAGGCGATGGCACAAATTGCACTGGTTTTCCCGGTGCTCGGATTGGTGCTGCGGGGCGGCACTTTCGTGCCTACGGGCGGGCTACGGCTCCAACTCGGGGAGGGCCTGTGCCCAGGTTCGCTCCATTTCTGCTCAAACTCGCCCACCTGTGGAAACCTGCTCGAACATGCACAGGCCCTACACCTGCTGTGATATTGGTGCCCTCGGCGCGATTCGAACGCGCGACACCCGCTTTAGGAGAGCGGTGCTCTATC
>CAZTOM010000015.1:17966-19623 GCA_964615555.1 uncultured Actinomycetaceae bacterium | reverse complement strand
CCGGGAGGAAGCCGAGGTCCAGCATCTCGTCCGCCTCGTCCAGCACGGCGGTGCGCACCTGGCCGAGATCCAGGATCTTCTGGTTCATGAGGTCGATCATGCGGCCCGGGGTACCCACCACCACCTCGGCGCCGGCCTTGAGGGCCTCCACCTGGGGCTCGTAGGCGCGGCCACCGAACACCTTGACGATCCGGAGGTTGCGGCGGCGGGAAACCTCCTCGAGATCGCCGGCCACCTGGAGCGCGAGCTCACGGGTGGGGACCACCACGATCGCCTGCGGGCGGCCCTGGTGCGGGCCGAGCCGGTCCCAGCCCTCCTCACCGGGGGCGATCACCTTCTGCAGGAGCGGCAGGCCGAAGCCCAGGGTCTTCCCGGTTCCGGTCTTGGCCTGGCCGATGATGTCCCGGCCCTCGAGCGCCACCGGCAGGGTCATCGCCTGGATGGGGAAGGGCTGGGAGATGCCGAGGTCGCGCAGGGCGTCCAGGATGTCCTCGGACAGGTCGAAGTTGGAGAAGTACACGCCCGGGACGTTGAGCGACTGCTCCTCGTGCTCGTCCGGGCTGGCGGTGGGCATCGCAACGATGCCCGTTGTCTCGACGACGGGGTTCATTGGTTCCTTCTACGGTCTGACGCGCTCGGTGGCAGCCGGGTTCCGGGGCCCACTGGGGCCCGCCGGATCCGGCCCGCCACGGCGCGTGGCGTGTGGCAGCCGATCGTGAAAGAACGAGGCGCCAGCGCGAGGGGCGCGGCGCAGAAGGTCTGCCATACGTACGACCGGGCAACCAGTTGTCCTCCCCAGTCTACCTGCCGCCGGGCGGTCGGCGCCGTGGCGCGCGTCACCACGGCGCGGCCACCGGGGGGCAGCCAGTGTGGCCGGGGCGCAGCCGGTGTGGCCGGGGCGCCACCTGCCCGGTGGTCCCGGCCGTAGGCTAGGGGCCATGACTGCTCCCGAGGCCGCCCGGCCGTCCGATTCGGCCATCCGCTCATTCATCGGTTTTGCGGGCTACGCCTCGCTCGGCTCCTTCTCCCTGCTCGCAGAGGACGCCGGCCTCAGCCCGGACATCCCCTCCCGCCTGCGCCTCTCCCGCATGGCCGCCGCCGAGCTCGGCGAGATCGACTTCCTGGAGGAGCTGATCGTGCGCCACGGCGGCGAACCCGGCCCCCTCATGCTCGAGTTCGCACCCATCCTCAAGGACTTCATGGTGCGCGCCGAGCCGCGCGACTGGTGGGAGCGCATCATGCGCACCTACGTGGGCTTCAACCTGCTCGAGGAACTGATCCACGAGCTCGCCGAGGGACTGCCGGACGATCTGTCCCAGCGCATCCGCGCCACCGCCGGGGTCACCGGCCACGCCGACTTCGTGGCCGAGGCCCTCACCCCCCACCTCACCGGCGATCAGAAGCTCTCCTCCCGCCTCGCCCTGTGGGGCCGGCGCGTGGTGGGCGAGGGAATCATGCTGGTCCGCCGCCTCTTCACCGAGCACCCCGAACTCGCCGAGCTCATCCCCGGCGACGGCGACGCCCCCTCCCGCGAGGCCGCCCTCCTCGGCCGCCTCCAGGCCGGCCACGCCCGCCGGCTCTCACGCCTCAAGCTCACCTCCTGAGCCCTCTCGCACGGCGGCACGCGCGACGGCGGAGGTGCCGTTGCGTACGGAGG
>CAZTOM010000015.1:14876-17866 GCA_964615555.1 uncultured Actinomycetaceae bacterium | reverse complement strand
GAGCCCTCTCGCACGGCGGCACGCGCGACGGCGGAGGTGCCGTTGCGTACGGAGGTCGGGCTGGCGTCGTCGGTCTGCCGACGGCGGAGGTGCCGTTGCGTACGGAAGGCGGGCGGGCGTCGTCGTCAGAGTGCGAAGCCGACGCGGCGCTCCTCACCGTCCCCGACGATCACGTAGCCGAGCGCGTCCGCCGGGACCACGATGGTGCGGCCACGGGCGTCGGAGAGTGTGAGCGCCTCGCCGGCGGAGACGGCGGCGGTGACGGTCTCGGTGACGTCGGCGGGGGTGGCGTCGAGTTCGAGGGTGAGCTCGCGCGCAACGTTGCGGATACCGATCGAGACGTCCATGGGGCTCCTTCTGCTGGGCGCCGGGTGGCGCGGACTCCCGTCAGTCTAGGCAGCGCGGGCCAGGCGCCCGGGCGGTGTGCGCGACGGGCGAACACGGCGATGCGGGGGTTCGTGTCAGTGGTGCGTGGTCGAATGAGTCTGTGAGCATCGAACTACGTCCGGCGCGG
Organism: uncultured Actinomycetaceae bacterium; assembly: GCA_964615555.1. Classification (GTDB taxonomy): domain Bacteria; phylum Actinomycetota; class Actinomycetes; order Actinomycetales; family Actinomycetaceae; genus JAAZBW01. Next base: position 17,352 of record CAZTOM010000015.1, on the reverse strand, counting down.
CCGGTGGCGGCACGTCCCCCCATCCTCGACGAGGCGCAGGAGGCGGTGGCCGCGCGCCCGTGGACGGGCCGCAACCAACTCGTGGTGGGGGCACCCGGGAGTGGGAAGACCACCGTGGCGCTGGAGGCCTACCTGCGCAGGGCGGCCGGGGAGGATCCGGTGGGGGAGCCCACCCACTTCCTGCTCGCGCCCACCCGGCTGGCCGCGGGACGGCTGCGGGACCAGGCCTCGCGCCGGCTGGCGGTGGGCGGCTCCTCGCGGCGCTCCCCGGCGGTGATGACGCCCACGGCTTTCGCGTTCCAGATCGTGCGGTGGTTCGCCGTGGCGGAGGGAGAACCGGTGCCCACGCTGGTCACGGGCGCGCAGCAGGACCGCCTGCTCTCGGAGCTGCTGGAGGGGCACGCAGCCGGCGGCGGGGTGCCGATCGCGTGGCCTCCGGGCCTGCCCACGGAGGTCCTGGGCATCCCGGCGTTCCGGGACGAACTGCGTAACCTGTTCATGCGGGCGGACGAGTTCGAGATCGAGCCGGAGGAACTGGGGGACCTGGGTGCCAGGGTGGGCCGCCCGGAGTGGGTCATGGCCGCCGGGCTGCTGGAGGAGTACCGGCGCGTGGTGGCGCTCGGGAACACGCCGGAGGACCGCGGGGAGCGGTACGACGCCGCGCGAGTGCTCGGGGAGGCGGCCACGCTCGTGGAGGGCTGGGAGGACTTCACCGGTGCGCCGGTCCCGCGGATCGCGTCCGTGGTGGTGGACGACTACCAGGAGGCCTCCGTTGGCCTGGTCCGGTTGCTGGATGCCCTGCGGGAACGTGGTGCGCACCTGCTGCTGCTCGCCGATCCGGACGTGGCCGTCCAGACGTTCCGGGGGGCCCGGCCCCAGTTCGTGGGCCGCGCCGGGGGGGAGCACGGGTTGGGCGGATTCTCCGCCGAGCGCGTGGTGCTGCCCACGGCCTACCGTGGCAGCCCGGCGCTGCGCGCACTCGTGGAGGAGGTGGTGGCGCGCGTCCCGAGCGCCGGCGTGGTGGAGCACCGCAGGGCGGCGCTCCAGCCGGAGGTGGATGCTGCGGCACGGGCGGCGGACCGGCGGACCGGTACCGGGGGACCGGTGGTTGGTGGGATTGCGGTGGGTGGTGCTGCGGTGGGTGGTGCTGCGGTGGGTGGTGCTGCGGTGGCCGTGGCCCAGGCGGACTCCACGGGCGGCGAGGTTGCGGTGATCGCCCACGAGCTCCGCAACGCACACCTCCACGGCGGCCTGGCGTGGGAGGACATGGCGGTGGTGGTGCGCTCCAGCGGCATGCAGCGGGAGCTGGAGCGGAGCCTGCGCTCCTTCCACATCCCGGTCACCCGCAGCGAGACCGCCGTGGTGCTCCGGGACGAACCAGCCGTACGGATGCTCCTCACCGCGATCGAGGCGGGCAGGGACGGACTGGACGCCGAGCGGGCCGCCGAACTCCTGCTCGGTGACGTGGGACGCCTGGATGACGTGGGGATGCGGCGGCTACGGCGCGCGGTGCGCACGCGGTTGCGCGCGGGAGAGTTCGATCCGGAGGCCTCCGTAGAGGATGCGCTGGTGGAACTCCTCTCCTCCCGCCCGGGGGCGGAGAGCCTGAGGGCCGATCTGGGGGAGGCGGCCACCAGGGTCTTCGAGGTGGTCCGGGCCGCCCGGGACGGCCTCACCGGGCCGGATGACTCCCCGCAGCAGGTGCTGTGGCGGGTATGGGACGCCACCGGGCTGGCCGAACGCTGGCGCGCCCGCGCCCTCGCGGGCGGGCCGCTCGGCGAGCGGGCCGATACGGACCTGGATGCCGTGATGGCGCTGTTCGAACTGGCGGAGAACTACGAACTACGCGTGACGGGCTCGCCCGCCGGGGAGTTCGTGGACTACGTGCGCAGCGAGCTCCTGCCCTCGGACACGCTCGCTGACCGCGGCGTGCGCGGACCCGGGGTGGATGTGCTCACCGTGGCCCAGGCAGCGGGCAACCAGTGGGACCTGGTGGTGGTGGCCGGGGTGCAGGAGGGGTCCTGGCCGGACCTGCGCGTGCGCGACTCCGTGCTCGGAGCGGGTGTGCTGACCGACCAACTGCTCGGCACGCTCGGCCTCGGTTCCCCGGACGCGGGATCTGGTGCCACGCGGTCGCGCGCCGCGCGCGAGCAGGTCCTCGCGGACGAGTGGCGGCTCTTCGCCGCCGCAGTCTCCCGCGCGCGGCAGCGGGTGCTCGTGACCGCCGCGGAGTCCCACGACCAGCGGCCCTCCGTGTTTTTCGACCGTGTGGCCGAGCTCGCCGGGGAAGTACGGCGCGGCAGCGAGGCGGCCGCCCGCCGCCTGGACCTGCGTGGCTTCGTGGCGGAGCTACGCGCCCGGGTGGAGGGGGATGCGGATACCGGGGACGATGGCGCGGATGCCGGGGTGGGTGGCACGGACGGGCCGGGGGGTTCGGATGGGCCGGGGGTGGCCGCAGACCTCCTGGCCGTGCTGG
>CAZTOM010000015.1:5130-14776 GCA_964615555.1 uncultured Actinomycetaceae bacterium | reverse complement strand
GGGCCGGGGGGTTCGGATGGGCCGGGGGTGGCCGCAGACCTCCTGGCCGTGCTGGCGGAGCTCGGGGTCCCGGGCGCCAGCCCGGCCGACTGGGCAGGCCTCGCCCCGCCATCCTCGGACGCCCCGCTGTACGCACCCGGCCAGCTGGTCTGGATCTCCCCGTCCCGCCTTGAGACGGCCACCACGTGCGCCCTGCGGTGGGCCCTGGAGACTGTGGGCGGACGGAGCTCGGGGAGGATCGCCCAGAACGTGGGCAACCTGATCCACGAGATCGCCCAGGAACACCCCCATGGCCCACGCGAGGTGCTCCACGCCGAGCTCGAATCCCGATTCGACTCGCTCGGGCTCGCCGAGGGCTGGATCCGGGACACCCAGTGGGAGCGGGCGAAGAGCATGGTGGACCGGCTCGCCACCTACATGGAGGGCGTACCCGGGCGCGTGGACACCGAGGTGCTCATCCGCCAGCAGGTGGGGGACGCCGTGATCTTCGGATCGGTGGACCGCCTCGAGTGGGTGGATGAGGGCGTCCGCGTGGCCGACCTCAAGACGGGCAGTTCCATTCCCACCGTGCCCGAGGGTGCGGCGAACGCCCAGCTCGCCGCCTACCAGCTCGCCCTGCAGGAGGGGGCCACCATTGGTGAGGATGAGGAGGTGGCGGCACCGGTGGGAGCCCGCCTCGTATTCGTTGCCGACGGTTCGCCGGGAGCCAAGCTGCGCAACCAGGCGGCGCTGCCCGAGGGCGGTGCCTGGGCGCGCGACCTGTTGGACCAGGCGGTGGAGGTGATGCGCGGCACCGAGTTCGCCGCGCAGCCGAACCCCATGTGCCGGCACTGTCCCCTGCAGCGTGCCTGCCCCGCCCAGGACCTCGGACGAAGGAGCTCACGATGAGTGCGAGACGGTACGGAGCAGTCGAGATCGCGCACGCGGTGCAGCACCACCTGCCGGAGGGGAAGCGCATCATCCCCACCCTCGAGCAGGTGGCGGCGATCGAGGCACCCTTGGGGCCGACACTGGTGGTGGCCGGGGCCGGCAGTGGGAAGACCGCCACGATGGCGGACCGCGTGGTGTGGCTCGTGGTGAACGGCCTCGCGCAGCCCGAGGAGATCCTCGGCCTCACCTTCACACGCAAGGCAGCGGGCCAGCTCGCCGAGCGGGTGCGGGACCGCCTGCAGGGCGCCCGGGAGGCGGGCCTCCTCACGGGCGACCTGGCGGAGGCCGCCGTTTCCACCTACAACTCCTTCGCGGCACACGTGGTACGCGACCACGCCCTGCGGATCGGACGGGATCCGGATTCTGCCCTCATCACGCAGGCAGGGGAGTGGCAGCTCATGTCCGAGGTGGTGGACGGCTGGCAGGGTCCCCTCGAGACCCACTACGCCCCCTCCACAGTGAAGAAGGGGGCTCTGCGGCTCGCCGAGGGCCTGCGGAGCCACCTCGTGGACGTGGAGGAGGCACGCCGCTTCACCCGGGAGGCGCTCGTGGAGGTGGAGCTCCTCGCCGATGCGGAGGGGTTCAAGGTGGGGGAGCGGGCCAGTGCCCGAGACGCGGCGAAGAAGCTCCGGCTCCGCCTGGAGCTGCTCCGGGTGATCGAGGTCTACCTTGCCCACATGCGCGAGCGGGGATTCGTGACCTTCTCCGACCAGGTGGGCATCGCCTGCCAGGTGGCGGAACGGGTGGCAGAGGTGGGCGAGGCCTTCCGCTCCCAGTACCGCTCCGTCCTCCTGGACGAGTTCCAGGACACCTCCGTGGCCCAGCTTGCGCTCCTCCACGATCTGTTCGGAAGCGGATACCCGGCCATGGCCGTGGGCGATCCCAACCAGGCCATCTACGGGTGGCGGGGAGCATCGGCCTCCTCACTCACCAGCTTCGCCGAGATGTTCGCCCCACCCGGCGGCGAGACCAGGGTGCTGTCCCTCACCACGTCCTGGCGCAACGACGCGGCCATCCTGGAGGCCGCCAACACCGTCTCAGAGGACCTCAAGAATCAGGAGGGGGCCGGGGAACTACTCTCCGACCTCACGGTGAGCCCGATCGCGGAGGAGGGGACGATCCACCGCACGGTCACCCTCACCGAACCGGAGGAGGCGGACGCGGTGGCCCGCTGGATCTCCGAGCGGTGGATCCCCGGGAAAACCTCCGCCGCGGTGCTGTGCCGTGCGGGGAACCAGTTCGCCTCCGTCATCCGCTCCCTGAGGGCCCGCGGGATCGAACCCGAGGTGGTGGGCCTCAAGGGGCTCCTTGGCACCCCGGAGGTGGTGGACCTGCGTGCCGCACTGGAAGTGGTGGCCGATGCGAGCCGCGGCGACGCGATGATGCGCCTGCTCACCAACGAACGGCTGGGGCTCGCCGACCTCCAGGTCCTCTCCGAGTGGGCCACCGCACTCGCGGGGGAGGACGCGCGTGGTGAGACAGACGTGTCTGCCGCTATCGTCGAGGCCGTGGACGCCCTCCCGCCGGAGTCGTTCCAGACCAAGGGAGGCAACCGCCTCACGGCTGCGGGCCGCGTGCGCGTGGAGCGGCTGCGTTCCCAGCTCCGGGAAATCCGCGGGGCGCTATCCTACCCGCTCCCCGACCTGGTGGCGGCAGCCGAGCGGGCACTCCTGCTGGACATCGAGGTCACGGCACGGCCCGGCGCGGTCCCGTCCATGGCACGGGGAAACCTGGACCAGTTCCGAATCCACGCGTCCAACTACACCGCCGGCTCCGCCACGCCCACGCTCGGAGGGTTCCTGGAGTGGCTGGACTCGGCAGATGAGGCGGAGTCGGGACTCGAGGCGGTGCCCACAGTAGTGAGCGTGAACTCCGTCCAGGTGCTCACGGTCCACGCCGCCAAGGGACTCGAGTGGGACGTGGTGGCCGTCCCGGGGCTGACCGAGACCAACTTCCCCTCCATCCGCTCCCACTTCGGACGCACGGCTACGAAGGAGAAGGGATGGCTCACCGAGGCGGACCAGCTCCCTGCCCCGCTGCGCGGTGACGCCCAGTACCTCCCCGAGTTCGACCGCTCGGCCTCCACCCCGGTCGAGTTCTCCGCGAACCTCGCGGCGTACGAGACCGCGCTATTCGAGCGGACCCAGTTGGAGGAGCGGCGCCTCGCCTACGTGGCGATCACACGCGCCCGCCGCCAGCTCCTCCTCGCCGGATCCCACTACCGGAGCGGGAAGAACCCCCACACGATCTCACCGTTCCTCACCGAGCTCGAGGGCCACTCGGAGGTGCCCGAGGGCTTCGAGTACGTGCCCACGCCAGATCCCGCGGACGGACCACGCGAGGAGCCCGAGGAGGTGCCCCCCACCTACCCGGCCACTGATCCACTGGTCGCCGAGGGGTCCGGTGCCTCCCGCCGGGCGCAGCTCGAACGGGCAGCCGGCTGGGTCCGGGACGCACGTGCGGAGATTCGAGAACGCTCCGGGGAGGAGCGGTCCCGTGGCTCGGAGGGCACCGGTGGCATGCGGGGTTCCGGTGGCCCCCAGGGACTGGACCTCACGCGGGTGGAGTCCCTGCTGGCCAACCTCTCCAGCCGTGCCACCGAGACTGGTGACGCGGCCCTCGTGGACGACGCGCGTGTGCTGATCCGGGAGCTGATGGGACGCGGGGGGCCGGAAGCGGTGGAACTGCCCCAGCACCTCTCCGCCTCCGCAGCGATGGCGCTGACGCGATCCCCGGACCAGTTCGCGCTCGACCTGCGCCGGCCCATCCCACGCCAACCCTCGCGGGAGGCCCGGCTCGGCACCGAGTTCCACGCATGGGTGGAGCACCACTTCAACATGCCGAGCCTGATGGGGTCCTCCGACTGGGGCGAGGACGAGGACGCCGCCGGGACACCCGAGGGGTTCACGGCTCTCCGCGACGCGTTCCTCTCCTCACCGTGGGCTGTGCGGACCCCGGTGGCCGTGGAGCAGAACCTGGAGACGACCATCGCGGGACAGCTGATCCGCTGCCGTATCGATGCCGTGTTCGTGATCGACGGCCACACCGTGGTGGTGGACTGGAAGACCGGGCGCGAACCGAGGTCTGCGGAGGAGAGAGACCACCGCCGGTTCCAACTCGAGATCTACCGGCTCGCCTACGCCCGCGCGAACCACATCCCCCTCGACCAGGTGCGGGCGGCATTCCACTACGTCGCCTCCGGGGTCACGCAGGATTCGGGGATGTGGACCGCGGCCCAGATCGAGGCACGCGTCCTCGATGCGCTGGAGCACCGTGGCAGCCTCGAGACACTCGGAGTAACCGCGACCGACGGAGCGGTGGAACTGGACTAGCCAGCCCGGCTGCGCCAGCCTGGGCCTGCGGACGAGCCGGCCACGCCGCGCCAGCCTGGGCCTGCGGGCGAGACGGCCACGCCGCGCCGGCCAGGGTGCATGGGCGAGACGGCCACGCCGGGCGGGCCCGCCACGCAGCCCCGCCCCGGTCCCCCTACTGTCCCCGTACCCAACCCCCTATGAACCCCGGGGGCGGGCCCGGGGGCTTTGGGGGGCGCCCCCGATGCCCGGCGCCGGCGCGGCTTCCAGACTGGATCCATCAGGCCACCCGGCTCCATCGGGGGCTGAGGTAGACAGACCGAAGGGGAAGACCATGGCCCAGAACCAGCACCACAACGACTACGCCCTCGGCGTGAAGACCGTTGCCGACGACATCCAGTCCCGCAACACCGTGGCCTCGAACAACGACAACTCCGTCAACACCGCGACCACGGTGGGCGTCGAGGACGCGTTCAAGGACCAGTCCGACAACTCCTACACGGACAACTCCAGCTTCACCGCCACCGCCACGGACAAGTCCACCGACACGGACGTGGCCGTCGGCATCGAGGACTCCTTCAACGACGAGTCCGTGAACACCTCGGTGGAGGACTCCTTCAAGGACCAGTCGGACAACTCGGTGAACACCTCCGTGGAGGACTCCTTCAAGGACCAGTCGGACAACTCGGTGAACACCTCCATCGAGGACTCGTTCAAGGACCAGTCCGACCACTCGGTGAGCAACCAGGACTCCTTCAACATCACGAGTTCCTTCAACTCCCAGACCCTCCATGACCACTCCACCACCATCGGGGTGCGCCAGTACAACGCCGGCATGGGCGACCTGAACATCGAGGGCGCGCTCGGTGCCGCCGGCGTGAAGAGCGGTGGCGCGGCCGGTGGCCTCGACCTCGACATCGACGCCCGGACCCTCCAGTTCGACCAGTCCGTCAACCAAGCCGTCTCCACCGGCGACGGCGGTGCCGTGAACCAGGCCTTCGGCCAGTCCGCCACCGTGGCGTTCGGTGACGGCTCCGTGGCCGCCGGCGGCGACGTGGCGATCGACAACTCCGAGACCACCGTCTCCCTGGGCGACGTCAACGTGGGCAACACCGCGATCGAGACCAAGGTGAACGACTCGTTCAACGACTTCTCGGAGAACCTGGACCTCGACCTCGACGTGGCCGACTCCTTCAACGACAACTCGCAGTACTCCGCGGTGGACGTTGACGTGGAGGACTCCTTCACCAGCGAGATCGACTCCACGTTCGACAACAGCTGGGAGTGGGAGAACCAGGGCAACCTCTTCAGCCCGGGCGGCGCCACCAGCGGCGGCGCGACCGACATCGACTTCTGATCGACTCCCACCCGGAAGTGCCCGGTGCCCTGCGGGGTGCCGGGCACTTCCGATTTCATTGAGGTGGGGTTCGCGAGCGGCGACGATGGGGGAATGAGCGAGACCGAGGGGGCAGGCACCGGACGTGCACTGCCCGGCAGGGGAGACCTGGCGGCCCTGATCGCCCGCGTCTCCCAACTGGCAGCATCCACCAGCCGCACTGACCTGCTCGAGCGCATCGAGAACACCTCGGCGCGGCTCGAGGACCCGAACGTCCGGGTGTACGTGGTGGGCGAGTTCAAACAGGGCAAGAGCAAGCTCATCAACGCCCTCGTCAACGCCCCGGTCTGTCCCATCGACGACGACGTGGCCACCCTGATCCCCACGGTGGTCGGGTACGGCGAGGAGCCCGAGGCCAGCGTCCTCGTCCGCACCGACGGCCCCACACCGGGGCAGGCAGACCGCCAGCCGATCCCGATCACCGACCTCGCGGACTTCGTCTCCGAGCAGGGCAACCCCGGCAACGAGCGGGGCCTGGTGGGAGCCGAGGTGCTGCTGCCGCGCGAGATCCTGCGCGGCGGGCTCCGGCTCGTGGACACCCCCGGCGTGGGGGGCCTCGACTCTGCGCACGCACTCACCACCCTCTCGGCACTCTCCTCCGCCCACGCGGTCATCCTCGTCTCCGACGCCTCCCAGGAGTACACCGAGCCGGAGATGCAGCTCCTGCGCCACGCAATGCGGATCTCCCCCAACGTGGCGGGTGTGCTCGCGAAGACCGACCTGTATCCGGAGTGGCGCACCATCGAGGCAATCGACCGGCGCCACCTGCGGGACATCGGGGAGATGCCGCTGTTCGCCGTCTCGAGCGACCTGCGCCTCCTCGCCGCTGCAGAGCAGGACCGGGACCTGAACACCGAGTCCGGCTTCCCCGATCTGGTGGCCCACCTGCGCCGGGACGTACTCGAGCAGGCCGAGCTGCTGAACACCCGCGGCGCACTCCACGACCTCCGCTTCGTGGTGGACCAGCTCACGCTCGCCGCCCGCTCCGAGCTCTCCGCCCTCATCAACCCGGCGGACACCCCGCGCCTGCTCGCGGAGCTCGAGGATGCCAAGGCCCGGGCGGAGGAGTTCCGGGGCGTCTCCTCCCGCTGGCAGGTCACCCTGAACGACGGCGTCGCCGACCTGATCGCCGACCTCGAGCACGACCTGCGCGACCGTCTGCGTCGCGTCCAGCGGGAGGCGGAGGAGGCGATTGACGCAGGTGACCCGGGCCCCATCTGGGACGAGATTGCCGAGTGGATCGACCAGCGGGTGGGTGAGGCGATCTCGGAGAGCTTCGTGTGGAGCGAGGAGCGCTCCGGCTGGCTCACCCAGCAGGTGGCCGCCGTGTTCACCACGGAGGAGACCGACCTCCCCACAGTGGAGGTGGCCACCACGGACGGGATCCTCGATCCGGTGGACCCGATCGGTGGTATCGACTCCGGAGCCATGAGCGCGGGGGAGCGGATCTACATCGGGGTGCGTGGCTCCTACGGTGGCCTGCTCATGGTGGGCCTCGCCACGGGCCTGATCGGGATGTCCCTCATCAACCCACTCTCCCTGCTCGCGGGGATCCTGGTGGGCCGGCGTGCCTACCGCGAGGACATGTCCAACCGGCTCGCGCGGCGGCGCTTCGAGGCGAAGAACACGGTGCGCCGCTACATCGACGAGGTGACGTTCCAGGTCCTGAAGGAGCTGAAGGACCGGCTGCGCCAGGTCCAGCGCAACGCCCGCGACTACTTTGGGGCTTTCGCGGAGCAGCGCCACCGCTCCATCTCCGACGCCCTCCTCGCGGCCAAGAAGGCGGCGGGCGCCTACACCGAGGAGCGGAACAAGCGCGCTGCCGTCCTGCAGGCGCAGATCCGGCAACTCGAAGACACCCACACCCGCATCCCCGAGCTGCCCCCGGTCCAGATGGCGGGGCTCATCGCCCCATGACCACCACGATCCTGCAGGACGCCGCCGAGCTGGTGGAACGCGCCCGCACCGTGTTCGAGGGAGATCCGGACGCGCTCACGGTGCTGGAGGACCTCGGGACCCGCCTGGGGGAACCGCTGCGCCTCGCCGTGGCCGGGATCGTGAAGGCCGGCAAGTCCACGATCATCAACGCGATCCTGGGGGAGCAGATCGCCCCCACCGACGCGGGGGAGTGCACCCGCGTGGTCACCTGGTACCGCTACTCGGCAGAGCCCTCGATCACGCTCTACCCGCGCGAGGGGCCCCCGCGCCAGATGCGGGTGCGGCGCTCGGACGGCCAGATCCTCCTCGGGCTCGACGGCCTCGCCCCGGAGGAGGTGGACCGGATCGAGATCGGCTGGCCCGCCAACCCCCTGCGGTGGCTCATCCTCATCGACACCCCCGGCATCGCATCCCTCTCCACCTCGCTGTCCCAGCGGTCCGCAGACCAGTTGGTCTCGGACGTCTCCCCCTCCATCGCGGACGCGATGCTCTACCTGACCCGCCACATGCACGAGTCCGATGTGCGCTTCCTGGAGGCCTTCCGCGAGTCCGCCGCCACCCCGCTGCGGACCGTGAACGCGGTGGGCGTCCTCTCCCGTGCGGACGAGATCGGCTCGGGCCGCATCGACTCGATGATCTCGGCGGGCAGGGTGGCCCTCCGCTACGAGCGCAGCCCCGAGCTCGAGGGCGTGGTGTTCGGGGTGCTGCCCGTCGCCGGACTCGTGGCGCAGGGCGCGCGCACCCTCACGCAGCGGGAGTTCGAGGAGTTCGCGGCGCTCGCCGCCCTGCCGCGCCCGGAGCGGGAGCGGGTCCTGGTCTCGGCCGACCGGTTCGTGCACCGGACGGGGGAGGGCCCGTCCGGATCCTACGCGCGGCGCGACCTGCTCAAGCGGTTCGGGCTCTTCGGCGTGCGGCTCGCCACCTCACTCGTCCGGGCGGGCGCCGCGAGCCGGACCGAACTTGCCTCCGCGCTCCTCGAGCACAGCGGGGTCAACGAACTGGGGCGGTTCATCCGCCTCCACTTTGGCTTCCGGGCGGACGAGCTCAAGGCCCGAGCCGCCCTTGACGGACTCCGCAGGCTCCTCGACCATGGCGAGCGCCCGGGTGGCGAGGAGATCCTCGAGCAGGTGGAGCGGGTCGAGTCCGCCGCGACGGGGCTCGCCGAACTGGCCCTGATCGCGGACCTGCGCGCGGGCACGGTCCCGCTGGCCGCGCCGGACGCGGTGGAGGCCCTGCGAATCCTCGGGGGCTCCGGGACGGATCCCCGTACCCGGCTCGGACTCGCCCAGGACACCCGGGCCGCACGAATCCCCCGCCGGATCGAGGCGGAGCTGGAGCGGTGGCGGGCCCTCGCCGAGTCCGAGGGGATCGAGGACACGGCACGCGAGGCGTGCCGGATCGTGGTGCGCAGCCTCGAGGCGCAGGCCTCAGCCCTGGAACTCTGAACCGGCCGGGCCGCGCCGGATGTCATGGCGCTGCGCCGTCCAGCGCAGGGCAGCCGGGAGCGTGCTGAGGAGGAGGGCCCCGGCCACCAGCCCCACCTGCGAGACCAGCAGTTGGCTGAGTCCCGGCCCGTGCTCACCGCGCGCCACCAGCTCGAGCACGAGCAGGTAGACCAGCACCTGGAGCACCAGGGTGGTGAACTGCCACCACCGGATCCCGGGCCTCCGCCCCATGAACGAGACCAGGAGCGTCACCTGCACGAGCAGGAGCGTGACCGTGAGCGCGAAGGCACCCCAGAACACGATCTCTGCCGCGGAGGTGTAGGTCTCATCGGACCGGGAGCCGTCCACCGAGCGCACCGCCTCGGCGATGAGGGGGAGCTGGTCCTCGCGGATCACCACCAGCAGCACCACCGCGATCGCCCCGGCCACGAAGCTGAGCGCCCACAGGAGCTGGCTCAGCCGTACCGGGACGGGCGGGGGGCGCTTCACGAGCACGGGCGCGTGGTTGGTGCTGCGCAGGCCCGGCCGCTCCGGCCTGGGGGGCGGGAGCGGCGCGGATCCCTCCGGCGGGGGCGCGGAACCTCCCGGCGCGGCGGGTGCGGATCCCTCCGGCGCAGGCACGGGAG
>CAZTOM010000015.1:0-5030 GCA_964615555.1 uncultured Actinomycetaceae bacterium | reverse complement strand
GGCACGGGAGTGGATCCCTCCAACTCGAGGACGGACTCGGATTCGGATGGAGCCTGGGTCATCGGGGTCCTACTGCTCCTCGATCGGCTCGGGCTCCGGGAGGATCTCCACGTCCGCGCTCAGCGGCTCCGAGGAGAGCACCTCGTCCACCGGGTCCACCGGGTCCAGCGTGTACTGCGGCGCCGGCTCGAACTCGGGGGCGTCGAACTCGTCGTAGGACGGGTCCACCTCGGCTGCCGGCTCTGCCCCGGCACTCGGCTCTACGCCAGCGCCCACAACCGGGTCCGCCTCGGCCTCCACAGCCGGAGCCACCTCCGGGGCCGGCTCCACGGCAGCGCCCAGGACCGGCTCTGCCCCGGCCTCCGCAGCGGGTTCCCCCACCTCGGGGCTGCCCAGCTCGAGCCCGCTCACCTCGGGGCCGGCCACCTCGAGGCCACTGACCTCGGAACCGGTGACCTCGGTCTCGATCGAGGAGTGGAACGAGTCCTCCACGTCTGTGTCCGTGGTGACCGTGGTGGAGGAGTCGTTGTGGGAGTCGGCCACCTCTCCCACCACCTCGGTGGTGGTGGACTTGTCGTTGTAGGAGTCCGTGACGGTGGTCTCGGTCTGGGTGTTGCCAATCCCGATGTCGCCCACCTCCACGTCCGTCTCGGAGGCGTCCACCACCACGTCCTCACCGGCCGCGATCGCACCGTCGCCGACGGCGGCGATCGCCTCCTGGTCGAACACCTGCGTGACGTCGCCCTCGGCCCAGATGTTCTGGTTCACCGACTGGTCGATGATCGTGGAGCGTGAGTCGATCTGGAAGTTGTTGGTGACCGAGCTGATCTCGCGCACGATCTCCCGGATCTCCGGTGGGGGCGGCGGCTTCTGGGGCACCGGATCCGGCCGCACCGGGGTGGGGGTCACGGGCGCCGGGGGCGGGGGCGGGGGCTCCTGGTAGACGGGCACGGGCACCTCCCGGATGATCACCTCCGGGCGGTCCACCACCACGGGCGCCACGGCCCGCACATCGGCGGCGCAGATGTCCTCCAGGCCGGCCTCGGCGAGGACGGCCTCCGGATCCTCCTCGAACTCCGCGGCCGCGGCCGGGTCGCGCAGCAGGCTCAGGATGAACTCGATCAGAGCATCAGCGATCGTTGCGAGCGATGAGGTCATTGCCCATCTCCTTTACTTCTCATCTCGTTCCACTTGTCACGCTAGGGGCGTACCTTCCGGCTGCCATCGGGGGTTGCCCCGATGCCACCAGGGCCCCGCCCCGGGGTTCGTCCCCGCCGTCCGGGGGTCCGGGCTCCACGATTGCGCGCAGGCGCGCGATCATCTCCGAGCGGGAGGCGGCACCGAGCCGGCGGCGGATGCTCGCCACGTGGTGTTCCACGGTGCGCGGGGAGATGAAGATCGCCTGCCCGATCTCCGCGTACGTCTTGCCCTCCACCACCAGGGCCGCCACCTCGAGCTCCCGCTCGCTCAGGTCCTCCCCGGGCAGGGACGGGGCGGCCTCGGGGCGTGGGCGGGCCTCCTTGGGGTGGAGGTCCCGGGCGCAGGAGAGCAGTTGCGCGGAGACGCGGCGGTCCTCCGAGCGGCGCGCCCCGTGGCTGGCCAGCCGCGCCCCGTCCCACGCGAGGCCCACGCCCGCGAGGTTCCGGGCCGCCTCCTCCACCGCGTCCGCGTCCACCTTCCCGGTGAGCACGGAGACCCACACGCCGCCGGCGGCGGCCATGGTGCGCGGCACCGCGCCGTGGTCCGCGGCGGAGACCAGGTCCCGGGCGTAGGGGGCCAGCGAGTCCGGCCGGTTGAGAAGGATGCCCTGCTGGATGCCGGCCCACCACACGGGTGAGGACCACAGCGGGGGCGAGCCGCAGCGTCGGAGGAGCTCGACGGCACGGGAGAGGTGGGAGGCGAGCGCCTCGGGGTCCCCGAGCCGGGCAGCCACCGTCATCAGCGAGGCGAGTGGCAGGAGGGTGAACAGGTCCGGGTCCACACGCCGCACCGTGGGCCGGGCGGCGCGCCACGCCGCCTCCAGCGTGGTGAGGTCGGAGTAGCGGTAGGCGAGCGCCGCCTCGATGGCGTGGCGCAGGAACTGATCGCGCGGGGCGGGGAGTCCCGGTTGCTGCTGCGCGGCCGCCAGTGCGGCCCGGGCCTCGGCGGCCCGCTCGGCCTGCATCGCCACCCAGGACCGCCACAGGAGCAGGCGCCGGCGCATCGCCGCGCCGCCCTGGTCCCCGGCGATCGCCGCCTCGATGGTGGAGCGGGCCGTCTCCACATCGCCCGCAGAGAGGGCCGCCGTTGCCGCCACCACGGCAGGGGCCTCCACCACGGGTGCCTGCGTGCCCGAGGCGGTGTAGAGCTCGGAGGCGCGCACGAGGGTATCGAGGGCGCCGTTGACCGGGCCGGGCGCCGCGGCGGCCCCGAGTCCGTCTGCGAGGAGACGCAGGGCCACCCCCAGCGTGGAGGGTGGCAGCGCGCCGGGCCCTGGCGCCCCACCAGCCGTGTTCCCACCGGGGTCCTCCACTCGCTCCGGGAGCCCTGCGCCACGGTGCGCGAGGGCGGCGTGCGCGAGGGAGCCGGGGGAGGTGGGCGGTCGCACCGCATAGACCTCGCTGGCGGTGGCGAGCAGGCCGCGCGCGGACCAGATGGCCGCCCCGGCGTCCGCCACCCAGTCTGCGGCGCCACCGGATGCGAGGGAGGCCTCCACCAGGTTCGCGGCCCGGTCCAGGTCCCCGGCGGCCCACGCCGCGAGGACCTCCGAGTCACCATCCGTGGGCTCCGCGCCGGCGTGGCCGGGCACGAGGGAACGGACCGCACGGGCCACCAGGGGCGCGAGGGTGCCGTTCCGGGTTGCCAGGCCGGTGGCGTGCGCGGTGGCCACGAACTCGCGGCGCTCCGCCTCGGGCAGGCTGGCTGCGCCGGTGAGTGCCACCTGTTCGAGGGCGTGGCGCAGGGGATCGGGCAGGCCGCTCACCCGGTGGGCCACCTGCGCCTCGAGCGCGCGCCGCACCTGGGTGTGCCCCGGATCCGCGCACGCCGGGCCGTGGCACTCCAGCGCGTAGGACAGGAGCCACGGGGTCCCGCCCGTCTCTGCGAGCAGCCCGTCCAAGCAGCGAGCCGGCACATCCGGTGCCTCCGCCTCCGCCCACGCGATCAGGTCCTGGCGGGCCACGTCGTCGATGAGCAGCGGGGGTGAGCCGAGCGTCCGCTCCACCTCGCGGGTGAGCTCCGTGCGCGGCCACGGCCGGGAGGCGAGCACCACGGACGCAGCCGCGTCTGCCAGCCGGTCCCGGACCAGCTCGGCCGCTGCGGTGCCAAGGTGGTGGGCGTCGTCGACGACGAGGACCGCTTCTGCCGGCACGTCACCTGGCCGCGTGTCCGGGGTGGGGGTGTACGTGGCGCGGCCCTCGCGGGCCAGCGCCCCGCGCAGGTGGGCGAGGAGGGCGGACTTGCCGGAGCCGGCGGGGCCCACCACGTGCACCCGCAGCGTGGGGCGGGTGGCGAGGGCCTCGATCTCGGGGCGCAGGCGCGTGGCGGCCGTGAACTGGTCCATGCGCGCCCCCTCGTCATAACCGGTGGTGGGGAGGTGTGCTCCCCGACCTGTGTGTCAGGGCATCACCCTAATCACGGCCTGACGCGGTCGAAAGGAAATCCGGGGACGGACCGGAAGCGCGGTGCCGGGGCGCTGGTGGGGTCCGTTTCAGGGGCGCGGGTCGTGCCCGCGGCGCGGGTGGGGTCAGTGCCGGGGATGTGGGTGGGGCTACGGGCCCGGCTGGATCCGCGGGATCTCGTCCGTGGCGTCCGGATCGGTTCCGTCCACCTCGTCCTCGGCGTCCGGGTCATCCTCGGGGTGGCCCGCGCGCTCGGGGGAGCCCAGCAGGGGGATCTCGTCGGTGGCGTTCGGGTCCTCTGGTGAGCCCGGCGAGGAGGTGGGGTGGTGGACAGGGGCGGGCTCGTCGTCGTCGGGAGGAAGGGGGCTGAGGGTGCCGGTGACGGACCAGGCGGACTGGGCGGCCTCCTCCACCCAGTCAATCTCCTCCACCACCGGTTCGCCGCGGCCGATGGGGCCGGCATCCGCCACCTGGCGGGCGAGGGCGTGGAGCATGACCTCCGCGTCCGCGATGATCTCCGCGTCCTCGAGGCGCACGCCGTGGAGCAGCCAGCGGGCCACGGCGAGCTCGGAGTAGAGGGTGGCGCGAGCGCCCAGGTGCTCGTCCGGGTGGGTGGAGCGGCCCATGGCGTAGGCCTCGTCCAGGGTGTCCAGGGAATCGTCCGGGGCGGCGGCGTAGAGCCAGGCGAGATCCTCGGCCGGGTCCCCCACGTGGGCGTTGGACCAGTTCAGGATGGCGGAGATGGTGCCGTTGGAGATGTAGACGTTCTCTGCGGCGAGGTCCCCATGGACGGGGACGGCCTGGAAGTGCCACAGGGCCACGTCCTCCAGTGCGCGCTCCCAGCGGGCCAGCAGGATCGGGGGGACGCGGCTGGTGCGGGCCGCGTCATCGAGTTCGGCGAGTCGGCGGCGGCGGTAGGAGTCCGCGTCATAGATGGGGGCGTGGGCCTCGTCCAGGAGGGCGGCGGGCAGTTCGTGGATCTCCGCGATTGCGCGCCCCAGCTCGGCCGCCGGGCCGGGCCCCGCGTGCAGGGTGGACAGGTCCAGGGCACGGCCCGGCAGCTCGCGGTAGACCACCAGTCGGTGGCCGGTGGGCAGCTCCGCGGTGCCCTCCGGGCGGATCACATCGAAGCCGATGCGGTCCTCGCGCAGCGCGATGTCCAGTTGACCGAGGATGGGGAGCTCCGCATCGAGGGCGGTGGAGGCCGCCGGGTGGAGCGCCGCCTGGGCGATCCAGTGGCGGCCGCGGGCATCCAGCAGTCCGCAGTAGCGGTAGTCCGTGGTGGCGTGCTGCGGGGGGCGCGTAGCCACCACATCGAGCCCACGCACGGCAGCGGTGGCGAGGGCAGCGAGCTGGAGCGACGGATTCTGGGCCACGCTCCAACGTTACGCGAGTGCGGTGACACATTGCGCGCGGCCCGCGCGGGAGTGG
>CAZTOM010000014.1:11188-20362 GCA_964615555.1 uncultured Actinomycetaceae bacterium | reverse complement strand
GGGCAGGACCTCGAGCTGGCCGCGGGCCATGATCTCGTCCACCACCTCCTGCTTGACCACGGACCCGAGCGTGTCGAACACGGCCTCGGCCCACGGGTTCATCTTCTCGTTCTCCGTGCCGGGCAGGAACCCGAGCTCCTGGCCGCCCACGGCGAACAGGGGCCGGAAGACGATCACCTTGCGGTGCTCGCCCCGCTCCACGGTGGCCTCGAGCCCCGCGCACAGCGCGAGGGCCGACTTCCCCGTTCCGGCCCGCCCGCCCAGGGAGACAATCCCGATGTTCGGGTCCAGCAGGTGGTCGATCGCCACCCGCTGCTCCGCGCTCCGGCCCCGGATCCCGAACACCTCGCGGTCCCCGCGCACGATGGAGACCCGGCCATCCCGCGTCACGCGTCCGAGCGCGGATCCACGCGGGGAGTGCATCACCACACCGGTGTGCACCGGCACCTCGCCGAGCGAACCGGGCGTGGCCAACTCCTCGATCTCCAGGCCGTTCTCCGCCCAGAGCGCGTTCATCTCCGAATCGGTGAGCTCGGCGGTGACCATGCCCGTGTAGCCGGACTCCACCACCTGCTGGGCCCGGTACTCCTCCGCCTTGATGCCGAGCGAGGCGGCCTTCACCCGCATCGGCAGGTCCTTGGAGACGATCGTGACGTCCTCCCCCTCGGCCGCCAGGTTCGCCGCCACCGCGAGGATCCGCGTGTCGTTGTCCCCCAGCCGCATGCCGGTGGGCAGGGCCGCGTCGTTCGTGTGGTTCAGCTCCACCCGCACGGTTCCGCCGTCCACGCCCACGGGGAGCGGGTGGTCGAGCCGGCCGTGCATCATGCGTAGGTCATCCAGCATCCGTAGCGCCGAGCGGGCGTAGTAGCCCAGCTCGGAGTGGTGCCGCTTCGCCTCGAGTTCGGTGATCACCACCACCGGGAGGACCACGTTGTGCTCTGCGAACCGCAGGATCGCGTTCGGATCGCTCAGCAGCACCGAGGTGTCGAGCACATACGTGCGCAGTGCGGTGCCGGTGGACTCGATCAACTCGTGAGTCTCGTGCAAGGACGTCACGTGATTCCTCCTCGTGGCGCCGCAGCGCCGTGGGCGTTGTGGACAGTCCTCACGGTACGTGTCGCTGTGGCGCACCTCACGCACCGGCACGCCCGAACATGGGGTACGGCGCAAATGTTCTCCAAGAGTTCACCACGTCCTCACCGGGCGGACGCCTTACCCGCGCCCGCTCCACTCACGGCACAATGGACCCGAACCGAGGAGGAAGCCATGGCACTCGCCGAACGCCTGCAGGGCACGATCCGCCTGCCTGCGGACAAGTCCATCGCCCACCGCGCCCTCCTCCTTGCCGCCATGGGCGCCGGCAGCGCCACCGTGACCGCCTACCGCCCCGGGGCGGACGTCCTGTCCACCGCCTCCGCCCTCGCCACCCTCGGGTGCGCCTACCGCACCTCCGACGACGGCGAACCCACCGTGCGCTTCCACGTGACCGGGGGCGGGACCACCTCCCGTGCGGGCCTGCCGCTCGGTCCGGCCCGCGAGGTCACCCTCGACTGCGGCAACTCCGGGACCCTCATGCGCCTCCTCGCCGGGGCGGCCACCACCCGGCCCGGACGCACCGTGCTCGTGGGCGACCCGTACCTCTCGGTTCGCCCCATGGACCGGATTGCCCTTCCGCTCCGCTCCATCGGCGCGGAAGTGAGCGCAACGGACGGGCGTCCCCCGCTCGTGATCGAGGGCGGGACGCAGCTCGAACCGGGCACCCACAGCCTCGAGGTGGCCTCCGCCCAGGTGCTGGGGGCAATCCTGCTCGCCTCCCTCCCCACGCCGGGAACCACCGAGGTGGAGGTGCCCGGCCCCACGCGGGACCACACGGAGCGCATGCTCGCCTGGCTGGGTGTGGACGTGGAGCGGGACGGACGCACCACCCGCCTGAGGGGACCGTCGGGCTGGGAGGCGAGGGACGTCGTCGTCCCGGCTGATCCGTCCGCAGCGGCGTTCTGGCTGGTGGCAGGTGCAGTGCACCCCGATGCGAGTATCACCCTCCCCCACGTGGGGCTGAACCCCACGCGGCTCGGGGTGGTGCGGGTGCTGGAGCGGATGGGCGCCCAGATCACGCTCGCACCGGCCGGGGAGGAGGGGCCCGAGCCCGCCGGGGACCTCACCGTGGTCTCGGCCGGGAGGCTGGAGGCCGTGGACCTCGGCCCGGAGGACGTGGCTGACGTGATCGACGAGCTCCCCGTCCTCGCCGTGGCCATGGCCTCGGCACACGGCACCTCCACCGTGACGGGCGCGGGCGAGCTGCGGGTGAAGGAATCGGACCGCATCCGGCTCGTGGTGGACGGGCTCGCGGCCCTCGGCGTGGACGTGACCGAGACGCCGGACGGCTGGCGCATCACCGGTTCCCCCGTGCGCGCGGCGGGACCGGAGGGATCCACGCCGGAGGAGGGGACGCCGTCGGAGATCGTGACGGGAGGCGACCACCGCATCGCGATGGCGTTCGCGGTGGCGGACCTGGTGGGCGTGGGCACGCGGGGTGCGGTGGTGGACGATCCGGAGTGCGCGGCCGTCTCCTACCCCACGTTCTGGGAGGACCTGGAGGGGCTGCGATGAGGACGTTCCTGCTGTTCGGCCACGGGATCTCCTACACGGCCTCCCCCGCGATCCAGCACGCCGCGCTGCGCGAGCTCGGGCTGCCCCACCGCTACGAGGTGGTGGACGTGGACGCGGACGGCTTTGCGGCACGGGCCGGCGCGATGCGCGGGAGCACGGGCGGGGCCAACGTGACGATCCCGCACAAGGAGGCGGCATTCGCCCTGGTGGACGAGGCCTCCACGGACGCCGAGGAGATGCGGGCGGTGAACACGATCGTGGTGGACGGGGACCGGCTCATCGGCCACAACACGGACCTGCCCGCGATCGAGGACGAACTGCGCGCCCTCGTGCCCGGCGGGGCACGGCACGCGGTGGTGCTCGGCGCGGGCGGGGCGTCCCGGGCGGTGCAGGTGGCCCTCGCCCGCCAGGGCACGGAGGTGAGCGTGGCGCAGCGGCGGGACGGATCCCTCGCGCGGGTGGGCGAGCTGATCGCGGACGCGGACCTGCTCGTGAACTGCACACCCGTGGGCACCGCCAGCGGTGAGCTCCCGCTGGACCCCGCACTGCTGCGCGAGGACCTCACGGTCTTCGACCTCATCTACCGCCCCACCCCCACCGCGCTCGTGCAGGCCGCCCGGGAGGCGGGGGCGCAGGCGCGTGCCGGCGGGGGCATGCTGGTGGGGCAGGCATGGCGCTCGCTCGCGCTCTGGCTGGAGAAGGACGGGGTGCGGGTGGGGCCGGAGGTGGCACCCGCGATGATGGCGGCGCTGCGCGAGGAGCTCGGCGCGGAGGTGGAGCTGGGCGCGGAGGTGGAGCGTGACGGCCTGGACTGGGCTAACGGGGCCGAGCGGTCCGGGGGACGCGACGGGTCCGGCGGGGCCCAGGGATGCGACGGGAGTGGCGATGTCTGATGTTGTGATCGTGGGGATGCCCGGTTCGGGCAAGACCGTGGTGGGCCGCCACCTGGCGCGGATCACCGGCCGGGACTTCGTGGACCTGGACGAGCGGTTCGAGGAGCGCACCGGCACCCCGCCCGCCCAGTACATTGCGGCCCATGGGGAGGAGGAGTTCCGGCGGATCGAGGCCGAGATCGCCCGGGAGGCCGCGCAACTGCGCAACTCCGTGATTTCCACCGGCGGCGGGGCCGTGATCGATCCGATCTCCCGCTGGGAGCTGTGGCACGCCGGACCGGTGGTGTGGCTGGACACCCGGGACGAGATCCTCGCCTCCCGCATCCGCGGGGGCCGCACCCCGCGCCCCCTCAGCCCGGACGTGGAGACCCTGCGCCGCCGCCGCGCCGAGCGGACCCCGTTCTATGCCGCCGCGGACCTGGTGATCCGGGACCACCGCTCCCCCGGCGCGGCCGCCCGCGAGATCGCGGCGTGGCTCCAGGCCAACGGCGACCAGGCGCCCGCCGCACGCACCCTGCTGGACGCCCAGGTCCGCCGCGACCACCCGATGGGTCCGCGCGAGGCGCGCATCATGATCGGCTCGCGGTTCGACGAGGCCGCCCTGGCCGGGCTCGTGGCCGGCTACTCCCGCGGGGTGCCCGTGGTGGTAGCCGATGAAAACGTGGCAGACCTGCAGCCCGGCCTCGTGGGGGCCTTCCCCTCCGAGCGGCTCCTCGCCATCGACGCCGGCGAGGCCAACAAGCGGCTGTCCGCCGCCGAGGCCCAGCTCGAGTTCGCGTTCTCCCGCCGTGCCGAGCGCGGCGACGCGTGGGTGGCGATCGGGGGCGGCACCACCGGGGACCTCGTGGGGACGGCTGCCGCGCTCTACATGCGCGGGGCACCCCTCGTGCAGGTGCCCACCACGTGGCTTGCGATGGCGGACGCCGCGATCGGCGGGAAGGTGGCCGTGGACCTGGCCGAGGCGAAGAACTCGGCCGGCGCGTTCTGGCCGCCCGTGGCCGTGGTGGCGGACGTCGCCGCCATCGACACCCTCCCGTGGGAGCGCCGCCTGGACGGTATGGCCGAGTGCCTGAAGTCCGGCATCATCGGCGACCCCTGGCTGTGGGACCTCGTGAAGCGCCGCGGCGTCTCCTCCATGGCCGAGGGCGAGGACGCGGACCTCGCCGCCCGCTACGCCATCATCGAGCGGTCCGCCTGGCTCAAGGTGGGCGTGGTGGACCGCGACCCGTTCGAGACCGGCGAGCGCCGCTCCCTCAACCTCGGCCACACCATCGGCCACGCGCTCGAGATCGAGTCCGGCTACCGCCTCCCCCACGGCCGCGCCGTGGTGCTCGGCACGCGCGCCGTGGCACAGATCGCCGTCTCCCGCGGCCTCCTCGACCCCGCGGTTGCCGCTGAGATCGACGACGTCGTCACCCGCCTTGGTTTCGACACCCGCCGCGCGTTCGACCCGGCTGCCGTCATGGGCGCCCTCACCGGGGACAAGAAGTCCGAGGGCGGGCGCATCCGCTGGATCCTCCCCGTGGAGATCGGGCGTACGGTGGAGGCGAACGATGTCACCGAGGACGAGGTCGCCGCGGCCCTCGCCCACATCCAGGAGTCCTGATGGCCCGAATCCTCCTCCTCAACGGCCCCAACCTGGGGCGGCTCGGCCAGCGCAACGTGGAGATCTACGGCACCACCACCCTCGCCGAGGTTGTGGACATGTGCCGCACCCGCGCCGGTGAGGGCTCCTGGCAGGTGGCGGACCTGCAGACCAACCATGAGGGCGACGTGATCGACCGCCTCGAACAGCGCGACTACGACGCGGTCCTCATCAACCCCGGTGCCTGGTCCCACTACTCCTACGCCCTGCGCGACGCCCTGGAGGCGTGCGACGTCCCCATCGCCGAGGTCCACATCTCCGCCGTGGAGGAGCGCGAGGCCTTCCGCCACACGGACGTGATCGCGGAGGTGTGCCAGTTCCGCGTCAGCGGCCACGGGGTGGCCGGGTACGTGGAGGCGGTGGACTGGATCCTCGAGACGGTAGGCCCGCGCCAGACCCGCTGACCTCTCCCGCCCATCCGCGAGGGCCACTTCCCCTCCGTGAGGGTGCGCCAGAATTACCGCCCCAGGCTGACGGGTCAGCGCCCGAGGCGGCGCTCCCGCTGGCCGTAGGCGCGCAGCGCACGGAGAAAGTCCACCTTGCGGAAGTCCGGCCAGTACGTCTCGCAGAAGTAGAACTCGGAGTGCACCGACTGCCACAGGAGGAATCCGGAGAGCCGCTGCTCGCCGGAGGTACGGATCACCAGGTCCGGATCGGGCTGGCCGGCGGTGTAGAGGTGGTCGGCGATGTCATCGAGGGTGAGGGTCTCGGCCACCTCCCCGAGGTCGAAGCCCTCCCCGGCCCGCTCCTTGAGCAAGGCACGCACGGCATCGGTGATCTCGTGGCGCCCGCCGTAGCCCACGGCCACGTTCACGTCGATCGTTCCGGATCCGGCCGTCGCGTTGCGCTCCGCCGCGCGGCGCAGCCGGTCCGCATAGTCCCCGGGCAGGAGGTCCAGTGCCCCCACCAGAAAGATGTTCCACCGGCCGTCGTCCGCGAGGGTGTCCACCGTGCCGGCGATGATCTCGAGCAGGTCCTTCACCTCGCCCGGATCGCGCGAGAGGTTGTCCGTGGAGAGCATCCAGAGGGTCACCCGCTGGATTCCGGCCTCTGCCGCCCAGGTGAGGAACTCGGTGATCTTGTCAGCGCCCTTGCGGTGTCCGTGCGCCGTGGTGGTCCCGGCTGATCGGGCCCAGCGCCGGTTGCCGTCCAGCATCACGGCCACATGCTGGGGCAGCCTCTCCCGGTCGAGCTCGCGCGCAAGGCGGCGCTCGTACAGCTCGTAGAGCAGGTTGCTTCCCGCCACCACGCATCCCTCCGCTCGGTCTGCTGCAACGCTACCAACCACGGTGCACAATGGGCTGAAACATGGTTGCACGGTGTGGACGAGGTACGCGAGGTTACGTTAGCGTAGGTTACGCCGCCGTAGGTTACGGTGGCCCACTCTTCTTGGAAGGCTTCCCATGGGCAGGACACACGCCTCCGGACTCCCCCAGGCCGAGCGCCGGAGGTCGAGGCCGGAGGAGCGCGGCACGAATCCGGTGAGCGCCACGGCCGAGCAGTTGGCCGCGACCGCCGAGCAGGTCAGCGCCGCCGCCGACCGGGTGATCCAGGCCGTCAAGCCGCACCTGCGCGGCTGGATCCACACGGTGACCGCTCCCCTCGCGTTCGCGGCATGCATCGTTCTCATCGTGCTCACGCCCGCCGGGTACCGGTGGACCACCACGGTCTTCGGTATCTCCTCGGTGGTGCTGTTCGCGATGTCGGCCGTCTACCACCGCGGCCACTGGGGCCCGCGCACCATGGCCACCCTCCGCCGCCTGGACCACTCCAACATCTTCCTCCTCATCGCCGGCACCTACACGCCACTGTCCTGGATCCTCCTAGAGCGGCCCACCGCCCTCCTGGTCCTCGGAATCGTGTGGGGCGGCGCCATTGCGGGAATCATCCTGAAGGTCTTCTGGCTGCGCTCCCCGCGCTGGCTGTACGTCCCCATCTACGTGGCGCTCGGATGGGTGGCCGTCTGGTTCCTCCCCCACTTCCGCAACTCCGGCAGCGACGCCATCATGTGGCTCGTCATCTCCGGCGGTATCGCGTACACGCTGGGTGCCCTGGCCTACGCATTCAAGTGGCCGAACCCCTCCCCGCGGTGGTTCGGTTTCCACGAGGTCTTCCACGCCGGGACCGTGATCGGCTGGGTGTGCCACTACATCGCAGCCATGATGTCCGTCATCTCCCTCTGGTGATCGGGGCGCGCTCCGCGCCCACTCACACCCAGCGCCAGACGGCCCCGGCGCTCAGACCCTTCGCCACTCCCCGTGCCGCCCGGTCCCTCCCCTACTAGGCTGGATCACCACAAATCCAACGAAGGGACCACACATGGCCGACTGGACACTCGACCCCTCCGACCTGCTCCGGGTGGGCCCTGACTTCGACCTAGCATCCTTCGACCGCGCCGCCACCCCGGGCTGGGACGAGGGCGAGAAGGAGGCGGATGAGTTCCGGCTCGCGCGCGGCGAGCTCCTCTCGGAGATGCAGGAGCGCCTCTTTGCCAACGGCCGCGCCGGGAAGCAGCACCGGGTCCTCCTCGTCATGCAGGGCATGGACACCGCCGGGAAGGGCGGGATCGTCCGCCACGTGGCCGGGATGATGGATCCGCAGGGCCTCGCCATCCGCAGCTTCGGCGTCCCCACCGAGGAGGAGGCGAAGCACCACTACCTGTGGCGCATCCGTAACGCGCTCCCGCCGGCGGGCAAGATCGGGATCTTCGACCGCTCCCACTACGAGGACGTGCTGGTGGTGAAGGTGGACCAGCTCGCCGATGTGGACTGGGACAAGCGCTACGCGGAGATCAACCGGTTTGAGGAGAAGACCGCGGATCTGGGAACCACCATCGTCAAGGTGGCCCTCCTCGTGTCCAAGGAGGAGCAGGGCCGCCGTCTCATGAGGAGGCTCGGCCGCGAGGACAAGCTGTGGAAGTTCAACCCGAATGACGTGGACTCGCGCTCCAAGTGGGACGACTACCAGGAGGCCTACCAGGAGATGTTCGCGAACACCTCCACCGAACTCGCCCCCTGGTACGCGATCCCCGCAGACAACAAGTGGTACGCGCGTCTCGCCGTGACCGAGCTGCTCGCCCAGGCGCTCGCCTCCCTCGAACTCTCCTGGCCACGGGTGCGCTACAAGGTGGAGACGCAGAAGCGCCGCCTCGCCGCCACGATGGACCTCGCCGAGGTCGAGCGGGCAGAGGACCGGTTCGAGGACAAGGCTGCGAAGGTGGCGGAGGACACCGAGGAGTACGAGGAGGCCGTGGCCCGCGTCAATGAGCTCGCGGCCACGGACGCGCTCGCCATGATGGCCGCCAACGGTGATGACGACGAAGCCTCCACTGGCGGTACCACGCACCCGGACGCCGGGGACCCGTCCGAGCAGGACGAGGACGCCTCCGAGAAGAAGTCCAAGAAGAAGGACAAGAAGGACAAGAAGTCAAAGGACAAGAAGAAGGGCAAGAAGGACAAGGACGGGAAGAAGTCCAAGAAGAAGGACAAGAAGTCAAAGAAGGACAGCTGACCCGACAATCCTGACCGGCCCCAGCCGGCCGCCTATCCGCCCGGCCAGCCCCGCGCGGTTACCGGACGGGTCCGCCGGGGATGCCATCGGCGTCCTCGGCGTGCCCGGCCCGTGGATCCGGACCGTAGAGCTCCTCCTCGCGCTCGGCCGCACGGTAGTTGGCCTTGCGGATGTGGTGCGACATCGACTTGATGAGCAGCCACAGCGCCACGCCCAGGATCGCGAACATCACGAAGCCCTCGATGCCCGGCGAGACCACCCACGGGTCCTCCAGGTCGATCGACGGGGAGGGGGAGGGAACGGGTGTCGCGGTCACCAGCGGGAGCAGCATGCCCCCATTCTCCCCCACGCGGCGATATCGGCGGAAATCCTCCACTGTCCCCTGGCGGTACCGGATGCGAGATACCGGATGCGCGCTGCTGGAGGCCGCGTGGTCAGTGGGGGTCGCCGCCCGGATCGATGCCCGGATCGATGCCCTCGAAGAGGCTCTCCTCCATCTCGCGCACCGGAACGGCC
>CAZTOM010000014.1:8964-11088 GCA_964615555.1 uncultured Actinomycetaceae bacterium | reverse complement strand
GCCCGGATCGATGCCCTCGAAGAGGCTCTCCTCCATCTCGCGCACCGGAACGGCCGAGTAGGCGAGCTCGAACTCCTCCCAGGGCCAGATCTCGCGTTCGATCTCGCGGGGCATGAAGAAGAACCAGCCGTCGGGGTCGATCTGGGTGGCGTGGGCCCTCAGGGCGTCGTCGCGCTGGGTGAAGAAGTCGGCCACGTGGACGCGGGCGTGGACGGGCCGGGCGGGCCGGTCCTCTCGGGAGGATATCCAGTCCTCGAACGGGGAGTCGAGACCTGCTCCGATCATCGCCTCGTGGAAGGCCATCATGCGGGGGCGGGAGAAGGTGACGTCGTAGTACACCTTCGATACCGACCACGGCTCGCCGAGATCGGGTCGGTAGTGGGGGTCCTCGGCGGCATCCAGGGCGGACATCGTGAGCTTGTGGGTCATGATGTGGTCCGGGTGCGGGTAGCCGCCCTCCTCGTTGTAGGTGACCACCACATGGGGGCGGAACTCGCGCAGCTGCGCCACGAGCGCAGGCGTGGTCTCCTCCAGGGAGAGGGTCGCGAAGGATCCCTCCGGCAGCGGCGGCAGCGGGTCACCCTGCGGCAGGCCGGAGTCCTCGAAGCCGAGCCACACGTGTTCCACGCCCAGCGCCGCCGCTGCGGCGCGCATCTCCTCGCGCCGGATCTCCGCGAGGCGGGCGGGAATGGAGTCATCGGCTGCCAGGTGGGGGTTCAGGACGTCGCCCCGTTCCCCGCCGGTGCAGGTGACCACGCGCACCTGGTGGCCCTCGGAGACGTAGCGGGCGGCCATGCCAGCGCCCTTGGAGGACTCGTCGTCCGGGTGGGCGTGCACCGAGAGAAGTCGCATGGGGCTCCGATCGTGGGCGGGTAGGGCGGACACCGCCGGGTACGGACGGGTACCGGCGGGTAGGGCGGTTGCCATTATCCGCACCACCGGGCCGCCAACCAAACCGCACCACCGTGCCACGGAGCCAAACCACCGCGTCCCTCTCCTCCCCCAGAACCTGAGAGAATGCGGTCATGACCGAACTCTCCGATGCCGAATACCTCCGGGCACGCTACGGGGCACCAGCCCAGGACAGGCGCACGGTGTGGATCGTCGCCGTCACGCTCGGCGTGATCGCCCTGGCGTGGCTGGTGTGGCAGATGTTCGCGATGGCCCAGCCCGAGGCCCGCGCGGAGGCCCAGGCGATGGAGGTGGTCTCGGACTCCGAATTGCAGGTGACCTACAACCTGGACGCCCCGGTGGGCTCCACCGTCACCTGCACGCTCACCGCCCTGAACGACGCCCACACGGAGGTGGGGGTACGCCAGATTACGGTTGGTCCCACTGAGGCGGAGTCCACTGCGGTGACGGCCACGGTGGCCACGATCCAGCGCGCCTCGGGCGCCATCGTGGACCAGTGCTTCTTCGTGGAGCCGTAGACCTGCTACAATTGTCGCTCTACCCGGGTCCACGACTGATCGGACCCGGTTTTCATTATGCCTAAAGCCTAGGAAGGAGTTGACGTGGCAGAGACGTGGTTGACGCAGGAGGCATACGACCGGCTCAGTGCGGAGCTGGAGCACCTCACCACCGTGGGGCGTAGCGAGATCGCCTCCCGGATCGACGCCGCGCGCAGCGAGGGCGATCTGAAGGAGAACGGCGGCTACCACGCGGCCCGTGAGGAGCAGGGTAAGCAGGAGGGCCGGATCGCACAGCTTGCGGACCTCCTCCGCCGCGCCAAGATCGGTGAGCCCCCGCCGGACGACGGCATCGTCGAGCCCGGCATGGTCGTGAAGGCCAAGCTGGCCGGCGCGGAGCGCACGTTCCTCGTCGGTTCGCGTGAGGGTGCCGCGGGACTGGACATCGAGGTCTACTCGGAGTCCTCCCCGCTGGGCCAGTCGATCATGGGGCACAAGGCCGGTGACACCACCACCTTCACGGCCCCCAACGGCAAGACCTTCGAGGTGGAGATCCTCGAGGTCACGCCCTTCGATCCCTCCAAGTAGCACCGAACACCCCGAAGGCGGTGGGCCGGGTCATCCCGGGTCCCACCGCCTTCGTCTTGCCTGCCTCCCGACGGCGGCGCCTACCTCCCGTCGTCCTCATACCGCCCGACGGCGGCGCCTACCTCCC
>CAZTOM010000014.1:5338-8864 GCA_964615555.1 uncultured Actinomycetaceae bacterium | reverse complement strand
TATCCGTAGGAGGTGCGGATCTGCTGGCGCAGGGTGCCGGGCGGGCCGCCGGGCCGGTCCGGATCGGTGGCGAGGCGCGGGTACTTGTCATGCCCGGAGAGGTAGAGCATGAAGGTGTTCACGAACGCCATGAGCGGCACGGCGAACACGGCGCCGGTGATGCCGGCGATGAAGGTTCCGCCGGCCACGCCGAGCAGGACCGCCACGGGGTGCAGGGACACGTTGGAGCCCATGATGAGCGGCTGCAGCACGTTGGACTCGATCTGCTGGACCGCGAGCACCACGATCAGGAGGATCACCGCCGCGGTCAGGCCCTGGTCCACGAGTGCCACGAGGCAGGCGATGGTGCCGGAGAGCAGGGCACCCACGATCGGGATGAAGGAGAAGAGGAAGACCACCACGCCGATCGGGAGCCAGAGCTGCACGCCCAGGAAGAAGGCACCACCGGCGATTCCGATGGCGTCGATGAGGGCCACCAGCACCTGGGCCTTCACGTAGCCGGCGAGCGTGTAGTAGGAGCGGATGGAGGCCTCGTGGACGTTCACGCGCCAGTTCTGCGGCAGGAGGCGGACGAACCAGATCCAGATCCGCCGTCCGTCCATGAGGAAGAAGATCCCCATGAAGAGCACCAGGAAGACCCCGGCACCCACGTTCACGATCGAGGAGGTGGCGGAGAACACCCCGGAGACGAGCGTGCTCGCGTTCTCCTGGAGCACCCGCTGTGCCTCTGCGAGCCACTCGGTGAGCTGTTCCTCGCGGATGCGGAGAGGGCCCTCGGCGAGCCACTGGATGGCGGCCTCGAAGCCGGCCACGGCCTGGTCCTGCAGGCGGGTGAAGCCCATGCCGATCGCGCGGCCCGCGAAGGCGATGAGCGCCACCACGGAGCCCACGAAGATCAGGATCGTGGTGATGGCCGCCGCCACGCGGGGGAAGCGGAGGGTGCGGTGCAGGAACTTGGAGAGCGGCTCAAGCGCCACCGTGAGGAACACGGCGATGATCGCGGGCACGATGATCTGGCTGAGCTGGATCACCAGGAACCCGGCGGCCACGGCCACCAGCAGGATCACGAGCGAGCGCCACGACCACGCGGCCATCACGCGGATACTCCAGGGGACCTCGATCTCGGGTGCGTTCTTCGCGCGCGCGATCTCGTGGACCTCCTGACGGCCCGCGGGGCGCGCCTGGGTGGGCTCGGCCTCGCGTGCCTTCGTGAGGTGATCCATCGCGCCCCGGAGGTTGACGCGCTCGACTCGATCCCGAAGGTGTCGGGACTTAGGTGCCATGTGTTCTCAGTTCTCGCAGGTGGGCCAGACGTGGCAGTGTTGGTCCTGACAGCCTAGTTTCCCCCGTGGCCTCCGGCCACCATGCTGAGGAGCGATCATGACACCGATCCAGCCCATGCATCCGGCTCAGCCCGGCGAGCCCGAGATCCGACCCGAGGATGATGCTCCCGAGCGGGGGACGGATGTCATCTACCTCGCCGCAGGCTGCTTCTGGGGTGTGGAGGAGATCATGTGGGAGCGGCCCGATGTGCTCACCACCGCAGTGGGCTACATGGGCGGGTCCGCGGAGAACCCCACCTACGAGCAGGTGTGCACCGGCACCACCGGGCACGCCGAGACCGTGCGCGTGGAGTATGACCCTGCCGTCACAGACGTGGCGGACATCCTCCAGGAGTTCTGGGAGTCCCACGATCCCACCACGGTGGACCGCCAGGGCAACGACATCGGCACCCAGTACCGCTCCGCCGTGTTCGTCACGAACGACACGCAGCTCAACGAGGCGATGGCCACCCGCGAGATCTACCAAGACGCCCTCAACGAGGCCGGGCTCGGCGCGATCGTCACGGAGATCCTGCCGGCCAACGAGGCGGGACCGTTCTACTTCGCGGAGGAGTACCACCAGCAGTACCTGATGAAGAACCCGAACGGCTACCGCTGCCACGCGAAGACCGGCGTGCCGTTCCCGGACATCAACGAGAAGTAGCCCATCCCCGCCGATGGTGCGCCTTACCCCCGCCGATGGTGCGCCTTACCCCCGCCGATGGTGTGACTTACCAGCCGTACCGGGCATGGGTCCCGCCGCGCTCAGGGCAGGCTGTAGCAAATCGCCACGCCCGGGCGACCGTCACCCCGTCTTCCCGCCACGCATGGGAAAGGGCCCCCGGATCCGGGGGCCCTTTCCCATGAATCTGGTCAGACGGCCTTGGCGACCTGCTCGACCACCACGGTCTCGGGGAGGTCGCGCTCGATGATGGCGGCGTCCACGATCTTCTGCGCCTCCTCCGGGGTGACCTCCAGGCAGAGGGCCACCTCGTTCACGAGGGGCTGGGACGCGTCACGGAGCAGGTCCTTCTCCGCGAGGGAGAGGCCGCGCTCCTCCTGGCGGCGGGTGAGATCGCGGACCATGCCGGCGATCTTGAACATGTCACCCGAGCGGAGCAGCTGGATCTCGGCCTTGATGCGGCGCGACCAGCCCTTCTCCTCCGGCCCGGACTCGTCCACGAGGATGGCGAACAGTCGGTTCGTCTCCTCACCATCGAGCAGTGCACGAACGCCGATCTCCTCGGCGCGATCCACGGGAATACCGACCACCATGCCGGTTCCCTTGACCTCCAGACGGGCGTAACGCATGACCTCACCCTTGATCTTCCGCTCGGTAAAACCGGTGACCCGAGCGGGACCGTGGTGGGGATGCGCGACGACCTGACCCTGGAAAAGCTCCACGTATGACCTCTATCCTCAGCACTCGACGGTGCGGCCCACGCACCACAAGGCCGTGCGGTGCCTCCTCGCACGGCCCAGGTGGCGCGGCCTGCCGACCCTCTCGGGAGAGCGGCGCCGCGAGCAGTTTGTGGTCCTATTCTCCCACGAATTGCACACGGGTGGGTTTCCGTATTCCCAAGTTGGCGCGAATCACATTTCCGGGCACGCGAAGGGCGCCCCCGGACCTGCCGGTGGGCGCCCTCCTGTGGTAGTGGATCTGGGCCTGGATCAGTGGTCGTGCTCGTCCTCGTCGGCCTCGGCCTTGGTGGCGTGGATGGTCCCGTGGTCGTGGTGCGCGGGGCCGTAGATGGCGTACAGGCGCATGTCCTCGTCCCCGGTGTTGGTGACGTTGTGCCAGGTTCCCTTCGGGACGAAGATGGCCCAGTCGTCCTCCACGGGCTCGTCAAAGGTCAGCTCGTCCTCTGCGGGGCCCATCTGGCAGCGGCCCTTGCCCTGCTCGAGGCGCAGGAACTGGTCGTTGTCCGGGTGGACCTCGAGGCCGATCTCGCCACCCGGCGGAATGGACATGAGGGTCAGTTGGAGATCGGTGCCGGTCCAGTGCGTGGTCCGGTAGTTGGAGTTCTCCACGGTGGCCTTCTCGATGTCAACCACGTGGGGCTGGGGCCCGTAGTCCTTGGTGTCCATATCTCTCCTCATACTCGGCTGTCCCCCCAATCCTAGGTTTGGGCGCGGGGGAACTCCCGGGTATGGCCAACAGCGAACAGGGGTGGAGAGGTCAGTCGTGGTGGGCGGCGGCCCCG
>CAZTOM010000014.1:0-5238 GCA_964615555.1 uncultured Actinomycetaceae bacterium | reverse complement strand
GGTCAGTCGTGGTGGGCGGCGGCCCCGCGGACCCGGGTGGCCACGCGCATGCGCAGCGCCAAGGCCGCAAGGAGTGCGGAGATCACCGAGCCCACCACCACGGCGAGCTTGGCGGTGCCGTCCCATTCCGTACCACCGAAGGAGAGGGTGGCGATGAGCAGGGAGACAGTGAACCCGATACCGGCCAGGAACGAGGTGGCGAGGATATCCACCAGGTCCACGCCTCCGGTGAGGCGCAGCGGGGTGAAGCGGGTCATGAGGGCCACCCCGCCCCAGATACCCACCACCTTACCCACCACGAGGCCGAGGATGACGCCGAGGGCCACGGGGTCCATGAGCATGCCGAAGCCGCCGGTGATGGTGACGCCGGCCGCGAAGAATGCAAACACGGGGAGCACGAACCCGTTGGAGAGCGGCTGGATCAGGTGCACGAAGCGGTGCGTGAGGCTCTCGTCCTCGCCCTTGCGGGTCTTGGCTGGGACCATCATGCCCAGGGCCACACCGGCGATGGTGGCGTGCACGCCGGACTGGAACATGAGCGCCCAGGCGAGCACTCCCACGGGGATGAGGATCCACCAGGCGGTGATGCGGCGCTGGACCAGGAGCCCGAACAGGGCGACTGCGGCGAAGGAGCCGAGCAGCATGAGGAAGCTGATGTTCGAGGAGTAGAAGATGGCGATCACGATGATGGCAAGGAGGTCGTCGATCACCGCGAGGGTCATGAGGAACACGCGAACGCCCGGGGGCATGCCCTTGCCGAGCAGGCCGAGCAGCGCGAGCGCGAAGGCGATGTCCGTGGCGGTGGGGATGGCCCAGCCCTGGTACTGGCCGCTGCCCATGACCTGCACCCCCGTGTAGACGAGGGCAGGAACCGCCATGCCGCACACGGCCGCGAGCATCGGGAGGAGGGCGGCGCGGACGCTACGGAGCGCACCGGTGACGAACTCGCTCTTGAGCTCGAGCCCCACCACGAAGAAGAAGATCGCGAGGATGCCGTCAGCGGCCCACTGGTGGATGGGGATCTCGAACCCGATGGCACGCGGCCCGAGCAGCGTATGGGAAATATCGTGGTAGCTGCCCTGCCACGGGCTGTTCGCCCACACCATGGCCACGGCCACGGCCACCAGGAGCACGATGCCGGCAAAGGTCTCATCCCGCAGCCGGTCAGCCAGGGAGTGGGACTTGACCTGCGGCGTCCGGGCGGGGATACGGCGGACCGTCTTCCTGCCAGCCTGTGAGGGCCGGGGCGGCTTGGGGGTGGTCACGGGATCTCCTTTGGTCATGTGGAACCAACATCGCCGACCAGACTTCCCGGCACACCTTATGCGATTGTGGGCCCGTTGCCGGGCCGGTTTGGGGGAACTAGCGGACGTCGAGGATGTCCACCACGAACACGAGGGTGTCCTCCCCGCGGATTCCCGCTTGCGGGACTCCACGCGCGCCGTAGCCGTACTGCGGGGGGATGGAGAGGAGCACGCGGGCTCCCACCTGCTGGCCCACGAGCCCGCGGTCCCAGCCCTTGATGACCATGCCCACCCCAATGGGGAAGGTGAGCGGCTGGCCGCGATCATAGGAGTTGTCGAACACTCGGCCGTTCCAGACCTGTCCCAGGTAGTTGACCTCGATCTCCCGGCCGGCGTCCACCACCGTGCCGCGGCCCGGCCGCAGCACATGGATCTGGAGACCGCTCGGAGCCTCCGCCTGGGGGAACGAGATCTCCGGCTTGGTACCGAAGTCTCCGAGGATCTCCGGAAGGACGAGCGCAGTCATTGCTCCCTTTCAGTACGTCTTCTCCCCGCACCCGGTGCCCGCCAGGGCTGCCGTGTGCACTTGAAAACGAGGATAGCCCGGGGGCTCAGCGAACTGAGCTCCCGGGCTACTTGGTATCCGTCACACTTTGGCCCGGCAAAAGGGCCGAAAAGTGCGGGAAAAACCTCGTGCGTGGCGGATTGGCAGGCGTCCCACCCCACGGGCAGGCGAGCCTCCTCCCCTACCGGTCGGCGAAGAGGATGAGGAGGATCCGCAGGATCTCGATGTACAGCCAGATGAGGGTGACCGTGATCCCGAAGGCCGCGGTCCACGCGAAGCGGGCTGGCACACCGTGGGCCACGCCCTTGGAGATGGCGTCGAAGTCCGCGATCAGGGACATGGAGGCGATGATCACAGCCACCAGCCCGATGCCCAGGCCAAGGGCGATCCCGCCGAACTCCATGGAGCGGATCCCGAACAGGCCGGTCTGCGGCATGAACAGCATGACGCCCAGGTTGATCACGCAGAAGATCAGGTAGGAGATGAGTGCGAGCTTGAGCACGCTGCGGAACTTCTCCGTCACCTTCACGATCCCGGAGCGGTAGAGGAACAGGCACA
Source organism: uncultured Actinomycetaceae bacterium (assembly GCA_964615555.1). Taxonomy (GTDB): domain Bacteria; phylum Actinomycetota; class Actinomycetes; order Actinomycetales; family Actinomycetaceae; genus JAAZBW01. The sequence continues at coordinate 2,871 of CAZTOM010000014.1, read as the reverse complement.
CGGCGGCCACGATGAACGTGGCGAACACCGCCTGGGCCACCACGCCGGGCACGATCGCGTTCGCCCACCAGGAGATCGCCCCGATGAACGCTCCCTCGAACAGCGCGTACGCCATGATCAGGGGAACCGAGGGCTCCTTGCGGACCGCGTTGATGATGCCGAGCACCAGTCCCCCGATCAGGCCACCGATCCACAGCGGCATCGCGAGCGCCGGGTTGGTGCCCACGAAGAACCAGGAGACCACCGAGGCGATCACCACCACGCCCAGCGTCATACCGGTCTTCACCACCACGTCGTCCACCGTCATCCGGCCCATCTCGGGCGCGGAGGCGGAGGGCTGGTTGTAGGCGTGCTCGAGGGCCTGGGTGGAGTCGTAGCCCGCGCGGTAGCCGGCCGGCGGCATCTGCTGGTACCCCTGCTGGCCGTAGCCCTGGGGGGCCTGCTGGCCGTAGCCCTGCTGGCCCCACTGCGCCTGGCCCTGCGCCTGGCCGTAGCCCTGCTGGTCGGGGCGGCCCTGGGGCTGGTAGCCGGGGTGGACCGGGTAACCGGCCGGGGTGGTCGCAGCCGTGGGGGCCTTGCCCTCGAAGGCGCGCGACAGGACGGGATTGGCCATGGGTCTTTCTCCTCACAGATCCGTGGAACGGTCCTATGGTAAACGCCCAGCGCGCCCCGGTCGAGGAAGGTCCACACCCGCCACGCCCCACGCTCTGCGGGGCCCTCACCCACTACCCTCGATTCCATGGTCCCGTCCCCGCCGCCACCACCCGCCCATCGGGCGCGGCAGGGGGGACTCTCGCTCACCCACCCGATGGTGCTGGACGCCGGCGTGGCCGCACTGTGGGCCGTCAGCTACGGGATCTCCTACATCTTCTTCGAGCGTGACGGCATCTCGCTCGGCACGTGGGCGCTTCTGCCCACCATCACCGCCGCCGTCCTGCTGCGCCGCGCGAACCCCACGGTCGCCCTCCTCGTGGTGCTCCTGGCCCCACCCATCGTGCGGTTCCTCGAATCGGGCACCCTGCGCGACCCCACCCCGCTCGAACTCACCTCCCACGTGGCGATGGCCTCGCCCACCCCATACGTGGACGTGTTCGCGCTCGGGATCCTCATCTACACCGTGGGCGCCCGCCTGCCCACCTGGCGGGCGCTCGGCCTGTGGCTCCTCACGGCCCTCGGAATCGTGGCCGTCACCGCCCTGTACGCCCACGCCCTCACCCGCATCGGCGACGGTGTCTTCAACGAACTCTTCACCCTCGTGGCCCTGTTGGTGGGCATGAACGTGCGCGCCAACCGCCAACGCTCCGAGGCCGTGGAGCAGCGCGCCCACCAGCTCGAACTCGAGCGCGACCAGCGCGAACAGCTCGCCGTCTCCCGCGAGCGCGCCCGCATCGCCCGCGAGATGCACGATGTGGTGGCCCACTCCCTCACCGTCATGGTCACCCTCGCGGACGGCGCGCTCGCCTCGCTCGGCCGCAACCCGGACGGCGCCCGCCGCGCCCTCGAGGAACTGGGCGCCGCGGGCCGCACCGCCCTCGCGGACACGCGCCGGCTCGTGGGCGTCCTGCGCGACGACGGACCCACCCCCGCCACCTCCGTCTCGCCCGGCGTCCAGCCCGCTCCCGTCCCCGGCGACGACGTGGCCCCCCTCACCCCCCAGCCCACCTCGGCGGACATCGCCGGTCTGGTGGAGCGGTTCCGTGCCACCGGCCTCAACGTCACGTTCGCGGAGTGGGGGCCGCCCCTCCCGTCCGACGCGGGACTGCACCTGACCATCTACCGCATCGTCCAGGAGGCCCTGACCAACGTGCTGAGGCACGCCCAGGGTTCCCCCGCGATCGACGTGACGATCGCACGCTCGAGGCGCGCCGTCGTCGTCGAGGTGGAAAATGAGGCGGGACCGGACGCGCAGCGGCGGGAGGGGGCCGGGAAGGGCCTGATCGGGATGCGCGAGCGGGCGGCCGTGTACGGGGGGAGCGTGGAGGCCGGGCCAACCCGGGACGGCTGGAAGGTGCGGGCGGTGCTGTACTGGCAGGAGGAGCCATGAGCGAGATCGATGCCACCGTTGGGCCCGAGCCGGAGGTGGAGGCGATCACCGTCCTCCTGGCGGACGACCAGGCCCTGCTGCGCATGGGATTCCGGCTGGTGCTGGAGGCGGAGGACGACCTCGAGGTGATCGGGGAGGCCTCGGATGGTGCCCCCGCGGTGAAGATGGTGGGCGTGCTCCACCCGGACGTGATGCTGATGGACGTGCGGATGCCGGGGATGAACGGGATCGAGGCCACCCGGGAGATCGTGAGGGCGTACCCGGCCACGAAGGTGCTGATCCTCACCACGTTCGATCTGGACGAGTACGCGTTCGCGGGCCTGCGCGCCGGCGCGAGCGGATTCCTGCTGAAGGACACGAAGCCCGCGGACCTCATCTCCGCGATCCGCACCGTGGCGGCCGGGGATGCCGTGGTCTCGGGCCGGGTGACGCGCACGCTGCTGGAGATGTTCGGGCCGCGCCTCCCGGACGCGGAAGAGCAGGCGGTCTCGAACGAGCTGCTGGCCTCGCTGACCGCGCGGGAGCGGGAGGTGCTCGCGCTCGTGGCGCGCGGGATGAGCAATGTGGAGATCGCGGCGGAGCTGTTCGTCTCCGAGACCACCGTGAAGACACACGTGGGGAACCTGCTGGCGAAGCTCGGGCTGCGGGACCGGGTGCAGGCGGTGGTGTTCGCCTACGAGACGGGCGTGGTCAAGCCCGGGTGAGGGGTGGGCGAGGGGTGGGTTCCGCCGTCGGGAATGGCAGGCCTGAGGTCGACCGCGACTTGCCATCGTGGCAAGTGGCTGGTAACTTGCCTTCATGGTAAGTACAGGATCTCCCGCCCTGCC
>CAZTOM010000013.1:12258-21228 GCA_964615555.1 uncultured Actinomycetaceae bacterium | reverse complement strand
AGTCCGCCTGGAAGTACTCGAGGACCTCCGCCTGGGTGAGCTACACGCCCTCCGGGGATGCCCCGAGCCCGAGCTCCGCCACGACCTCCTCGTGCTCCTCGTGCGCCTCGCGAAGCCGGGGTGCCACATCGGAGCTGCGGGCCGCGGCCCGCTCCACGGCCGCGAGTTCGAGCACCATGCGGGCATCGAGGAGCTGGACCATCTGCTCCTCCGTGAGCGGGAGGGCCACGGAGTAGCCCTTGAGGGCGGCTCGGGTGACCAGACCGGTGGTCTCGAGTTGGACCAGCGCCTCGCGCACTGGCGTGGGCGAGACGCCGAGTTGGCGCGCCACCGAATCGATCGAGAGCGAGGATCCGGGCTTGAACTCGTTGGTGAGCAGCATCTCGAGGACCGTGTCATAGACGTCGTCCCGCAGCATGGTGCGCTTGATGATCCGCTTGGCAGTCATGGCAATACTCTCCCGCATCCTCGCGTGGTCGTGTAATCTAACACTATAAAAGATCCTATTGCATAGATGATCCTGAGCGAAGGAGCCCCGGAACAATGTCATGGAACGCTGAATCCTGGCCCATCGGGGCGGCCCTCCTCCAGTTCCCGGGAACCCTCGCGGACGGCAGCTCGGTGAGCGATGCTCCGGCCACCGTGTGGGCACGGACGCTACAGGAAGTGCGGATGGCAGGGTTCGACTACGTGGACCTGACCGAAACCTGGGTGTCCACCGGTGAACTGGAGCGTGACCGCCTGCTCGAACTGGGCCGCGTGCTCAAGGACGTGGACCTGGGCATCAGCGCGATCTCCGCGTCACGCCGCTCGATCCTGGACCACGATCCGGAGCGGGCCCGCGCCAACACCGAGTACTCCTACCGCCTGATCGAGGCGGCGGAGACGCTGGGCGTGGGGACGGTCTGCCTGGGCCTCCACCAGCAACTCCTCCCCGCCCAGCAGGATGCGGTCTGGTTCTGGCTGGCCCCCGGCGCCGCAGACCCTGACGATCCCGAGGTCTACCGCCACGCGGTGGACACGTTCCGCAGCCTCGGACAACACGCAGCCGAGCGCGGAATCCAGCTCTCCCTCGAGATGTATGAGGACACCTACCTCGGTACCGCGGACCAGTGCGTCCAGATGGTGAAGGACATCGGGCTGGAGAACGTGGGGCTCAACCCGGACGTGGGCAACATCATCCGCCTCCACCGCCCGGTGGAGCACTGGCGGGAGCAGTACGCCAAGATGCTTCCCCACACGAACTACTGGCACATCAAGAACTACTTCCGGGACTTCGATCCGGCCACGGGCGCCTACGCCACCTCACCTGCGCCGGTGGAGGCGGGATACATCTCCTACCGCGAGGTGATCGGCCAGGCCCTCGAGCTGGGCTTTGCCGGACCGATCTGCGTGGAGCACTACGGCGGCGACGGCCTCTCCGTGGCTGCCCGTAACCGCGACTACATCCGCGAGATCATCCGCGTGAAGCAGGCGCTCGCCGGGTCCTGAGCCGGGCCAGAGGCGGCCTGATCCGGGCGGCGTCCTGGCCTGCGCTCGCCGGGTCCTGACCATGTAAGCCAAAGGGCGGCTCCGCTGAATCGCGGAGCCGCCCTTTTCGTTCAGGAGGTGGCGGTCAGCAGCCGGTGTTCTCGTACTCGGTGATGCGGCCCACCTTGGGGCCGGAGCGGCCCTCCGGGTCGAAGGTGCCGGAGAGGTACTCGCGCAGGTAGACCCTGGCCGTTTCGACCCCGACCACCTGCTCCCCCATGGCGAGGATGTTGGCGTTGTTGCTGAGGGAGGCGCGCTGGGCCTGGTAGACGTCGGCCACGCAGGCGCAGTAGGCGCCCTTGACCTTGTTGGCAGCGATCGAGACGCCGATGCCGGTGCCGCAGACGAGGACGCCACGATCTGCCTTGCCGGCGGCCACGTCGGTGGCCACGGCCACGGCCACGTTCGCGTAGATGGGATCGTCCGAGGCGTAGTCCACCACCTCGTGGCCGAGCTTCTCGGCCTCCTCGATGAGTGCCTCCTTGAGCCGGTAGGCGTTGGGGTCACATCCGAATGCCAGTTTCATGGTAGGTATCCCTTCGGCCGCTGGTGCGGCAGGTTGGTTGGGGTGGTCAGAGGGTTGGTTGTGGTGGTCAGAGGAGATCGGACTGCGCGATGGCGGTCATGAGCATCGCGAACGAGGTGGCGCCGGGATCCGGGGTGCCGAGCGACTTCTCGCCGAGCACCCGCGAACGCCCGCGGCGGGCCACGATGTCCGCCGTCTTCGAGGCGGCGTCGGTGGAGGCGGCCGCGGCGGCGGTCCACGCCGCCTTCAGGTCACCGGTCTCATCGAAGGACGTGCGGAGGGACTCTGCGAAGGGGACGATCGCGTCCACCATGGTCTTGTCCCCCACCTGGGCGCCCCCGAGGCGCTGGATTGCCTGAACCCCCGCGACCACGGCCGCAACGAGTTCGTCTGCGGAGGCGTGCTCGGTGTCCGAGAGGCCCCCGCCCACGGCGGTGAGCGCGGAGCCCCACAGGGCACCGGAGGTTCCGCCGGCGGACTCCGCCCAGGAGTCCCCGGCCCGGACCAGGAGGGTGCGGGCGCCGGCACCGGCACCGAGGGCCTCCGCGGCGGACTTCGCAGCGCCGGTGGAGCCATAGGTCATGCCCTGCCCATGGTCACCGTCTCCGGCGATCGCGTCGATCCTGCCGAGGTAGGGCTCCTGCTCCACCATCAGGTCACGCATGATCTCCAGGGCCGTGACGAGCTTCCCGGCGAGGGCGCGGGAGGCCTCACTGGATTCGGGGATCTCGGCGGCGGCCTCCTCGGCGGCGAGTTCGCGCGGTCCGGCTTGCTCCCCCACCGCACCGCGGCGGAAGGAGACCGTGTCCACCGGGGCGCTCCACAGCTCCTCGAGTTCGGGGTCCAGGAAGGTGATCGTGAGCGAGAGGCCCGCCATGTCCAGCGAGGACATGAGCTCGCCCACCTCCGGCATCACCACCGTGAGGCCCGCCTCCTCGAGGCGCTCGGCCACGCGGCGGTAGACCACCAGGAGCTCCTCGTACTTCACGGTCCCCAGCCCGTTGAGGAGCACCGTCACCCGGCCCTCGTAGCCGCCGTCTTCCCGCTCGGGTTCCTCCGGGAGGATGCCGTCCACCAGTAGGTCTGCCACCTCCGCGGCGCTCCCCATGGGGACTTCGCGGACGCCCGGCTCACCGTGGACGCCCAGGCCCACGCTCATCTGGCCCTCGGGCACGGTGAAGAGCGGCTCCTCCGCCCCCGGGAGGGTGCAGCCGTCGAAGGCCACCCCGAAGGAGCGGGTCCGTGCGTTGGCCCGCCCGGCCACCGCCTCCACCGCATCGAGGTCGTCGCCGCGCTCGGCCGCTGCGGCGGCCACCTTGAACACCACGAGGTCCCCTGCAACCCCGCGGCGCTGCTGGGCGTTCTTGGCCGGTGCCGAGGCCACGTCGTCGGTGACCGGCAGGACCCGCACGTCCATCCCCTCGGCGCGGAGCTTCTCGGCGGCCTGGCCGAAGTGGAGGACGTCTCCCGCGTAGTTGCCGAAGCTGATGAGGACGCCGCCCCCGTTGTCCGACTGCCGCACCACGGAGTACACCTGGGAGGCGGAGGGGGAGGCGAACACGTTTCCGCACGCCGCCCCGTGGGCAAGGCCCGGACCCACCCAGCCCGCGAAGGCCGGGTAGTGGCCGGAGCCGCCACCGATCACCACTGCAACCTCACCCGCCGGGCTCCCCGTGGCTCGGACCACGCCTCCGTGGACGCGCTGGATCCGCTCCGGGTAGGCAGCGGCGAGGCCGGCAATCGCGTCATCCGCGAACGCCTTGGGATCGTTGAACAGGCGGGTCATAGGTGCTCCTTCGGCCGTGGGCCTCTCCGATGAGGCGCTAGACATAATCCTATTGGATATATGCTACGCCGTCGAGGGCCGGTGGCAACGTGTGAGGGATTGCCTATCCCGCGGACGCCCCCACGCAGGGTGAGGGTGCAGACGGAGCCCGGGCTCCGCCGTCGGACGGGTGATCAGCTGGTACGGGCCTCCACCAGCAGCCACTCCGCGAGCTGCTGGAAGTGACGCGGGCTGGAGTCCGTCCACCGTTCGACGACGGCGGAGCGCGCCATCCGTAGCACGCCGCGCGCCGCACCCTCGCGCACCTCGGGCGCCAGGGTCTCGATGTCCGTGGTCTTGGCCGCGCCAACGATCCGGCGGGACATCTTCGCCGCGGCGAAGAGCCAGGTCTCGTTGCGCCAGCGGGCGATCAACCGGTTCAGGAAGTCCTCGTCCCAGAGGCGGGGATCGCGCCGCTCCGGCCAGCGCCTGCGGAACTCGGCCTCGAACGCGTCCCAGGTCTCCCCGGCAAGGCCGAGGCACCAACGGGCGCGCTCGTCCTCTCCGAGCGCGTAGGCGCGAGCCGCAGCGATCACGTAGTTGGCCCACGTGGCCCCGACGTCGAACGCCACCGGCCCGTAGAAGGCGAACTCCGAGTCGAAGACCTTCACGGAGTCGGCCTCATCGGAGCCCTCCGGCTTCCGGACCATGACCGAGCCGGTGTGGAGGTCTCCGTGGAGGAGGGCCTCCGCGTGCGTCATGAAGAAGTACTTGGCCTCCGCCATCGCCTCCCCGAAGCGGTGATCGGCCTGGAACTCTGCCACATCCCACTGGTTCGCCGGCAGCCAGGAGTTCCGCTCTGCGCCGTCCCACGGTTCGGTGAACACGAGGTCCTCGGTGATCACGCACAGCTCCGGGTCCACCGAGACCTCCTGCCGCGCGGCGAGCTCCAGCCGGTCCATGCCGAAGAGCGAGGTCCCGAAGGCGACAGCGCCCGCGTAGCGGCCCACCTCGGCCGCGGCCCCGTTGTGCACCTCACCCTTGTTGAGCGCGCCCCGCCAGACCTGGTGGTCCGAGAGGTCCTCCATCGCGAAGATGTAGCGCTCGGGCTCCTTGTCCAGCACCCGGACCACGAGTTCGGGGACAAGCTCCGCGTGCGCCTCCAGCGACTGGATCTCGAACCGGGAACGCTCGGGGGTCATGGGCCACCCCTCCCCCGTCATCCGCACGTACGGGAGAGCCTGCTTGAGTACCAGGCCCCTGCCCGCAGTGTCCTTGGCGATGAAGACGAGGTTGAGGTTGCCGTCCCCGATCTCGTTGACGGAGGCGAGGTTGTTCGCATCGAGATGCTGGGAGAGCCTCGGGTGGTTCCGGATGTACTCGGGAACTTCCTCGACGGTGAGGAACGTGTAGTCGGCCACGGTTGGGTGTCCCTTTCGTGAGTGGCTGGGTGTGGTTCGGGGCGCCGGCTACATGACCGGCTGGAATCTCGCCTTCTTGCGGGAGATCGAGTAGGAGAAGATCAGCGCCAGGATGAGCACGGCACCCTTGGCGGTGTCCTGGTAGAAGTACTGGAAGCCGTTCATGGTCAGGCCGGTCATGAGGATGCCCACCAGGACCGCTCCGAGGACGGTTCCCCACGCGTTCGGCTTCCCAATGCCGAGCACGGATGTTCCGACGAGTGCTACCGCAACGGCCTCGAGGAGCGAGGAGGCTCCCGCGTTCACATCGCCCTGACCGATCCGGGCCGCGAGGATCATGCCGCCAACGGACGCGAATACGGCAGAGATCACGTAGGCGAGGGCGCGGTAGTAGCCCACCCGGATGCCTGCGATCCGCGCCGCATCGGGGTTGGAACCGATCGCGTACATCATCCGCCCCCACTTGGTGCGGGAGAGGAAGAACCATGATCCGACCGCGAGGACGAGGAGGATGAGGACCGGGTAGGGAATGGGCCCGAGGAACCCGCGGTCGATCATCACGAAGTCCGGGGTGAACTTGCCCGGCGCCTGGGTGCCATCGCGCATCACCATGCCGGCCGAGACCGACTGGCCGTTGACGGGAATGAGCTTCGCGCCCTGGATCACGAACATCATGCCGAGGGTGGCCAGCATGTCCGGGATCTTGAGGACCACGATCAGGAACGCATTGGCGAGGCCCACGAGGATGCCGGCGATCAGGACCACGGCGATCGCCACGCCGCCCACCTGGTTGTAGAAGACCATGGTCATCGCGGCCATCTGCACCGCGAGCCCCGCGGTCGAGCCGATGGACAGGTCCATTCCGCCGACCACCATCGAGAAGGTGACCCCGAGTCCGAGGATGGCGGTCACGGAGGCCATCTTCAGCATGGCGAAGATCGTGTTCGGGTTCCGGAACGCGTTCTCCGTCGCCACGAAATAGACGAGGAGGAGAACAGTGATCGCGATGAATCCGTACTTCACGATCACATCGCGGACCCGCATCCCCAGAGTCAGTTCCTCATCGAGTCCTGTCATCTCAAGCCACCTCCGTCATGCTCTTCACGATTGCGCTGTGGTCCAGCTCCGAGTTGTAGGAGTCCCGGGTGATCCGGCCCTCCACCAGGACGATGACCCGGTCTGCCACTTCCTGGATCTCGTCCACGTCGCTCGAGAGGACCAGCACGCAGACGCCCTCGCTGGCGAGCGCCCGCACCTTGGCCGAGATCTCCCGCCGCGCGCCGATGTCCACCCCGCGGAACGGCTCGTCAAGCAGGAGGACGCGCGGCTCCCCGGCGAGCCAGCGCCCCACCACCACCTTCTGCTGGTTCCCACCCGAGAGCGCATCCATGGGTTGGTGGCACCCGGTGGTCACCACGCTCACGTCATCGATCACGGCCTCCGCCCGGGCCCGCTCCCGGGTGGAGCGCAGCACGCCGAACCGGGAGACAGCATCGAGGAAGGGGACGGACACCGTGCGGGCGATCGACCACCCCGGAAGCATCGCCTCCGCGGCACGGTCCTCCGGGACCAGGTAGATCCCCCGTTCCACCGCCTGCGCGGTGTTGCGGGGGCTGAACGGCTCACCACCGAGCTCCATCGAGCCGGCACGGAACGCCTGCAGCCCGTAGATTCCGCGCGCGAGTTCTGACTTCCCGGCGCCGATCAGGCCCACCACTCCGGTGACCTCGCCATAGCGGAAGTCAAGATCGATCTGTTGTGAGTGGCGCAGGAGCTGGACGCCGCGCAGCGCGATCGCCGTCTCCTCCCCACGGTTCTCCTCGTGCCCCTCCATCTCCATCGCGAGCGACTGGCCCAGCATCGAGTGGACGGCCCGCTCCAGGTCGAACGGAGCGTCCTGCCGATCGAGGATCCTCCCGTCCCGGAGGACCACCAGCTTGTCCGCGAGCGTCTTGATCTCGGAGAGGCGGTGGGACACGTACAGGATGGCGACGCCGGTATCCCGAAGGCGCCGGACCACCTCGAACAGCCGCTCGGCCTCCTTGTTGGAGAGCGTGGAGGTGGGCTCATCCAGAACGAGCACCTTGGGGTTGCGGACCAGCGCACGGGCCAGCAGGAGGAGCTGGGCATCGGCGATGCCGAGTTCGTAGACGTCCTGCCTCAGCTTCGAGTCCGACCAGTTGAGATCGAGTGCGCTCGCGATCTCGCGGGCACGCGGGAGCATGCGGCGCACCGACGCCATGGGGGGAATCTCTCCGCGGACCACCTCCTCGAAGCAGAGGTTCTCGGCCACGGAGAGTCCCGGCACGATCGTCTCGTCGATCCGCTGGTGCACGGTCTGGATCCCGAAGCCCTGCGCGTCCGAGGGACTCTCGATGTCCACCGGACCCCCAGCCACGCTGATCGTGCCGCCATCCTCGCTGTAGAGGCCGGCGAGGATCTTGATGAGGGTGGACTTGCCGGCACCGTTGGCACCCAGGAGTGCGGTGATCCTGCCCGCATGCAGTTCCATGGTGACGCCCTTGAGGACCCGGTTGGTGCCGAAGGACTTGGTCATGTCCTCCAGCGCGAGGACGGGCACCTCGAGGGGGTGGGCCACCGCGGACGGCGTGTGGTCGGAATCAGGGCGCGGGGCGTCACTCTCGCTCACGCGGCACTCCTCAGGTTTGGGCCCCGCTGGCGACCCGGAGGGCCGCCAGCGGGGCGAACGGTTACCTAGAACTTCACGGACTCCATCCAGTCGGCCGAGGAGACCTCACCGATCTCCAGTTCCGACATATTGGCACGCAGATCGTCCATGTTGTTGATGTTGTTCTCACGCAGGAAGTCCTGGGTCACGAGGACCGGCGGGAACTCCACGTTGATGGTGTCCAACTCATCGGCCATCAGCAGGAACAGCGTGCGGGTCACCGCGGCGCCGATGGCATTGGGGTCGGTGGCACCGGTGCCCCTCCACGGGGATCCCTCGGCCACCATCAGCTCGATGTCTGCGGTGGAGATGTCGGCTCCGTAGACCATGACGTCCTCCATCCCCGGGTTCTGCTGGAGAGCCGTGATGGTGGCCTTGGTCAGCTCGTCGTACGGGGCGTAGATCGCCTGGACGTCGGGGTTGGCCTTCAGGGCCGAGTCCACCATGGGCGCCGTGTCCGTGGCGGTGGAGGCGGTGTAGCGACCGGTGAAGAAGAGCTCCTCCCAGTTGTTCTCCGCCTTGTACTCGTTCCAGACCACATCGCGGCGGTCGAGCGGAGCGATACCGAGCACGTTGACGTAGCCGACCTTCACGTCCTGGCCCATCTCCTCGACCATCTGGTCGAGCACGAGGGAGGCCATGAACTCGTCGGACTGCTGCGTCTGCACCGCGCGCGGGGCACACGTCTGGATCTCCACGTCGTAGATCACCACGGGGATGCCCTGGTCGATGGCCTGGTTCACGCCGGGGCACAGGGCCTCGGCGAAACCGTGGCGTACCACGATCCCGTCCACGCCAGAGGCGATCGCCTGATCGAGCTGCGAGGCCTGGGTGGCGTTGTCACCCTGGGCGTCGTAGACGTCGAGCTCCACGTCCAGCAGCTCTGCCTGCAGGCGCGTCCCGTTCAGGTACTGCTGGAAGTAGTCGCCCTGTCCGGTGTTCTGCACGATCGCGATCCTCACGCCCCCGTCGGCGAAGGGTGCGGGACGGTCACCCGTGGGCTCCGCAGCCTCCGTCTCGGTCTCTGTGGGCTCGGTCG